>QGVH01000005.1 GCA_003242735.1 bacterium
CGTAGAGCAAGACGTCCTCGTCGCACTCGATCAGCCGCACACCAGGATCGCCCAGGTGCCGCTCCACCCACTCCGTCGACACCAGCACCTCCGGCCGGGCATAGCCCCGCTGCTCAATGGGCGTGATCGCGGGACGCGTCTTCGTGTCCGCCACGGTCATCTCCTTTGCTCAAGAGTCAGCGTTCATGGTTTATCGCCAGCTCCACGCACCCGGACTCAGTACTTGGGCAGCGTGGGGTCCACCTCGTCCGCCCACGCGTGGATGCCGCCACGCAGATGCAGCACGCGCTGGAACCCGGCCTCCTGGAGCAGCTTGACGGCCCGGGCGCTGCGCGAGCCCGTCCGACAGTGCACCACGATCTCGCCGGCGTCGCTCAACTCCGAGAGGCGATCGGGCAGCTCGCCCAGCGGGATCAGGCGCGCGCCGCGGTCGCCGAGGTTCGCGATGTCCCACTCGTGCGGCTCGCGCACGTCGATCAGGGTGATCGGCTCGCCGGCATCGAGCCGATCGCGCAGCCTGGCCGCGCTGATCTCCGGGATGCCATCCGTCTCGACCCGCGGCTGGCGCAGGCCGCAGAACTCTTCGTAGTCGATCAGTTCCGTGACGGTCGGCGCGTCGCCGCAGGCCGGACACGCCGGGTTGCGCCGCAGCGTCAGCTCGCGCCAGCGCATGGTCAGCGCATCGAAGAGCAGCAGACGGCCGGCGAGGGTCTTCCCCTGCCCGATGATCAGCTTGATGGCCTCGAGCGCCTGGAGCGTCCCGATGATGCCGGGGAGCACGCCGAGCACCCCGCCCTCCGCGCAGCTCGGCACGAGGCCGGGGGGCGGCGGCTCGCGGAACAGGCAGCGGTAGCACGGCCCGCCCTTCGTCGCGAACACCGAGACCTGCCCTTCGAAGCGGAAGATCGAGCCGTAGACGTTCGGCTTGCCGAGCAGGACGCAGGCGTCGTTGACCAGGTACCGCGTGGGGAAGTTGTCCGTGCCGTCCACGATCACGTCGTAATCGGCCAGGATGTCCAGCGCGTTGTCGCTGGTCAGACGCGCCTGGTGCTGCACCACGCGGACGTTGGGGTTCACGTCCCGGATCCGCTCGGCCGCCGCTTCCAGCTTCGGCCGTCCCACGTCCTTGGTGCCGTAGAGCACCTGTCGCTGGAGGTTGGTCTCGTCCACGACGTCGAAGTCGACGATCCCGAGCGTGCCGACGCCCGCAGCGGCGAGGTAGAGGGCGGCCGGCGAGCCGAGCCCGCCCGTTCCCACGAGCAGCACCTTCGCCGCCTTGAGCTTGCGTTGCCCCTCCAGCCCGACCTCGGGCATGATGAGGTGACGGCTATATCGCTGCCTCTCGGCCGGCGTGAGCTCCGGCAGCGCGAGAGTCGCGGAATCGGTGTTGGTCATCGTTCCCTTCCCCTCGTTCGGGTTCAGCCGCACGGCGCGCCGCCGTGGGCGGGCAGGTGGTCCGGACACGGCGCGGGTTCGGAGCGCGGACGCACCGTCCGCAGGGTCAGCTCACGCGCGGCCGGCGCGTCTGCGCCGTCCAGCCACCACACGCGAGGTTGCCCCGCGGCGCCGCCCGAGACCGGCACGATCAGCCACACGGTCTCGGGCCACAGCCGCACGTATTCCATGTCGGTGGCCGACGGCTCCGCCGCGGCGTCCGGGTGCGAGTGGTAGAAGCCGAGGATCCGTTCCGGCGTGCCGCGCAGCGTGCGCTGCACGTTGATGATGACCCGCGGATCGATGGCGAAGCGGTGATGTCGCTCCTCGGCCGGTGCCACGTTCGGGCACGGCAGCGTCCGTGTCACCCGGAGCGCGGCGCCGTCGCCGTCCGCGACGCCGATCAGCAGGCCACACACCTCGAGCGGGTAGCCGCCCGCGGCGTGTTCCAGGACCCGCGCGCCGAGCGCGGCCGGAATGCGCACCTCGGTCACCGGCCGCCCGCGATGCTCGGCACGATGGAGATCTCGTCTCCATCGCGGACCGGAGTGCGCAGGTCCTGCGCGAAGCGGATGTCGTCCCCGTTCACGAAGACGTTCAGGAACGGGCGCAGGCTGCCGTCTTCCGTGGTGATGCGCTCCAGGAAGCCGGCGTACTCGCGGCCGACGTCGGCGAGCACGTCGGCGACCGTCGCCCCCGTCGCGACGACCTCGTCCCGTCCGCCGGTGAGGCGGCGCAGGACCGTCGGGATGCGGACCGTCACTGGCATGGTTCACCTCTCCTCACTGATACCGGCAATGCATGTTCAGGATCGCGCGAAGGCCGCCCCGGCCTCCTCCGCCGCGCTCTCGACCAGTCGCGCGACGTCGGCCAGGCGGGCGTCGATCACGGGGCCGAGCTCCAGCGCACCGCTCACGGCGTCCGGCGTCTTGAGACCGTTGCCGGTGATGCAGAGCACGGTCGGGCCGTCGGTGGCGAGGCGGCCCTGCGCGGCGAGCTTGCGGGCGACGGCCACCGTGACGCCGCCTGCGGTCTCGGTGAAGATCCCCTCGTGTTGCGCCAGCAAGCGGATGCCCTCGACGATCTCCTCGTCCGTGACCGCTTCGGCCCAGCCGTTGGACTCGCGGATCGCCTGGATCGCGAACGGCCCGTCCGCCGGGTTGCCGATGGCGAGGGAGCGCGCGATGGTGTTCGGCCGCACCGGCCGCACGTGCGTCTCGCCGCGGTGCAGCGCCTCGACGATGGGCGCGCAGCCCGCGGCCTGCGCGCCGAAAACGCGCGTCTGCGCTGCACCAGGCGCGAGGCCGAAGCGTTCCAGCTCGAGGAACGCCTTGCGTAGCTTGGTCAGCAGCGAGCCGCCGGCCATGGGCGCCACGACGTTGGCGGGCGGCCGCCAGCCGAGCTGCTCGACGATCTCGAAGCCCACGGTCTTGGATCCCTCGGCGTAGTACGGCCGCAGGTTGACGTTGACGATGCCCCAGCCCCAGCGGTCCGCGACCTCGGCGCAGAGACGGTTCACGTCGTCGTAGACGCCGCGGACGCGGACCAGACGCGGCCCGTAGATCGCCGTCGCGATGATCTTCTCGCGCTCGAGGTCTTCCGGGATGAAGATCCAGGCAGGCAGTCCCGCGCTCGCGGCGCGTGCGGCCACCGCGTTGGCCAGGTTGCCCGTGGACGCGCAGCCGACGGCGGGGAGGCCGAACTCGAGCGCACGGTTCACGGCGACCGCGACCACGCGATCCTTGAACGAGAGGGTCGGCGGGTTCACCGCGTCGTTCTTGATCCACAGGTCTTCGATCCCGATCGCCTTGCCGAGCGAAGGCGCGGGGACGAGCGGGGTGAAGCCGACGTCGTGGCCGACGCGCGGCTCGCCGTCCAGCGGCAGCAGCTCACGGTACCGCCACAGGTTGGGCGGCCGTGCCGCGATGGCCTCGCGGCTGAGCGAGGCGGCGATCGCGGCGTCGTCGTACACCACCTCCAGCGGGCCGAAACACGCCTCGCAGACATGGACCGGCGCCGCGGGCACGGTCTCGCCGCACAGGCGACAGCGCAGGAACTGCGTGGTCGTCGTCATCCTCCCACCTTTGGTTCCGGGGCAACGAAAAACCCCGACCTGCGCGGGGCAGGCCGGGGTGGCTTCGCTCTCGGTTCTCTGTGCGCGTGCTGCGCTTCACCGATGCAGCGGTCTCCCACGCCCGTCTCCCCGCCGGGGGAAGGCGCGCATGCAGCACATGCACATGCACATCGTACAGGCGTGGCAGCCCATCGGTGGCCGCTCCTCGGGTCCTGATGAACGAATCGCCCGGCTGGACCGTGCCGCCGGGCGGTCGCACTTTAGCACTTGTTGAACGTGGCTGCAAGCGGCGGCAAATCACCACGGTCGCACGAGGCGACACTGGAGAATGACGAGCGACGCCGGAGTTGTCAACCCCTCAGGATGCACCCGGGCTCTCCGGCGCGCCGCCGGCGCCCCCTGAGTCCGTGCCGGTGGTATCCGGCCGCGCCGGATCCGACGGCGCGGCACCGCCGCCCCGGAGCTGGTCGGCCCGGCGCCGCGCCTCCGCGATGATCTGCTCGGCGCGCTCGTCGGCCTCGCGGAGGATCCGCGCGGCGGCGTCATCGCCTTCCTTGCGCATGCGGTCGGCCGCGAGCCGCGCGGCCGCGCGGGCGGCGACGCCGTCGGCCCGGGCCACGAGCGAGTCCGCACGCTGGTAGGCCTCGGACCTGGTGCGCTCCGCCAGGCGCTGCGCCTCGGCGCGAATGGCGGCGGCGCGCTCCTCGGCCTCGCGCACGAGCTGGTCCGCCTCCGCGGCGAGGCGTGCACGCGCGGAGTCGACGCGCTCCTCGGCCCTGCGCTGCACGTCCTCGAGCCGGGACTCGACCTCCTCGCGCACCGCGCGCTCCACGGCCTCCCGCGCAGCAGTCACCACGCGGCCGGCGTCCACGCTGACCGAAGGCTCCGTCACCGTGCCGGTGAGCCGGACGCCCAGCTCGACCACATCCCCCGGCTGCAGGTCCAGGCCGACCCTCTGTCCCTGCCCGAGCAGCGACGCCAATGCCTGGTTCGCTTCCGTCCCCAGCAGCTCCCGCGGGATGTCGAAGCGCAGCGTGTAGTCGATGGACCGGTCGATGCCGTTGGAGCCGGCGACCCGCACCGCGATGTCGCCCAGCCGCACGTCGAACGGCTGGAGGTGCAGACGCCCATCCCGGATCTCGAACGTCGAGCGGAGCGCGTTGATCGTGGGATCCGCGAGCTCGCGGATCTTCAGCATCTGGGAGAGCCGCTCCAGCGCCGGGAAGTCCTGGATCACCACCTGCGTCGTCGCCAGCTCACCCCGCCCGTTCAGCACGTCGAAGACGGGCGTCATGTCCGCGCCGAGCAGGCCCCGCACGCCGACGTCGGCGGAGAAGCGGCCCTGCGCCCAGCGCGCCACGGGCGCCAGGAGCTGCACCGTGTTGAACGCCGCGAACGTGGACGGGATGTCCAGGTCCACGAGCCGGAGCCGCGCATCGAACGCCGGCAGCGCGGTGTCCGCCGTCTCGTAGAACCCGCTGACCGCGATCTCGCCGCCGAGCGTCCGGACCGTGAAGTCCTCCAGCGTCAGACGCTGGTTCCTCACGACCAGCACGCCCCGGGCGTCCGTCATCTCGAGCTTGCCGAACGTCACGCGGTCCGCGGTCGCGTCCAGCGTGAAGTCGATGCCCGGCGGCACCGGGATGACCTCGCGGTCCTCCTCCTGCGAGCGCCACTCGTCCAGGACGAACTGCGTGCTGTGGAGCCGCGCGCTCCCCCGCAGGTCCTCGTCCCGCAGCGCGAAGCCGAGCAGGTTCTCGAGGCGTCCCGTCAGCGAGAGGTCGCTGGAGCCGATGCGGCCCCGGAAGGTGGCGAGCTCGGCCGCCTGCGGCGTGAAGCGCAGCAACGCCTCCTCCACGCTCAACGCGTGGGGCAGGTTCGCCGTGCGGACCGCGATGCCCCGCGCCTCGACGTTCCCGCTCGCGGCGACGCGGTCGTAGCGCGCCTCGTCGATCCACGAGAGGCGCGTGCGCACCGCGGCGTTCGCCGCGACGACGCCCGTCAGCTCCTCGACGGCCTCGAGCTTCACCGTCTGCGCCAGCTTGGCGAGGTCGAGCCGCCCCTCCACGCGCAGGTCCACGTCGGGATCCGAGACGGGCGTGCGCAGTCTCAGCGAGGCGTCCACCGGGTCGTCGCCGATGACGACGTGCAGGCGCTCGAGGTCCACGACGGTGCTGTCCACGTGGCCGCCGGGGTTGCGAATGGAGAGGTCCAGCACGATGTCCCTCGCCGGGAGCGGCAGGTCCGGGTAGCGGAACGTGCCGTCCGCCACCGTCGCCTGGACCGTGAACGCCGGGAACGCATCCTCGCCGAACGCGCCCTTGACCGTGCCGGACACCGCCATCGTGCCCGTCGTCTGGAGACGCTCGAAGTCCTGCGCGTAGATCGCCGGGACCAGCGAGAGGATGTGCCGGAAGTCCGTCTCCGGCGCGCCGAACGTGAGGTCCAGCTCGGTGCGGCCCTCGGCCAACGTCACGGCGCCCGAGAAGCGGAGCGGCAGGTCGTTGATGCGGACCTCGTTGTCGCGGAACGCGAAACGCTTCTGCGCCATGTCCGCGTCGAGGTCGGCGGTGACGACGACGCGGACGCCGTGGAGGTACGGCACACCCGCGAAGGTGAACGAGACCTCGTCGGCGCCGGCGCGGGTGCTCAACACGAACGCTTCGCGCGAGAAGTCGCCGGAGAGCGACTGGGTGAGTCCGGCGACGCGCACCGCGGTGCCGGTCTTCGCGTCGTCGTACGTGAGGGTGGCGTCCCGGATCTCGAGGCTGCGCAGGCTCACGGCGAGCCCGCGGCCCTCGGCGACGGCTACGCCAGCGACGACCGTGTCGGGCGTCACATCCTTTCCGATGTCCCAGTTGGCGGTGCCCTCCTCGAGCACCCGGAAGTGGAGCACGGGCCGGTGCAGCTCGATGGACCGCACGACGACTGGCCCGCTGCCGAAGACGGCGCGGAGCACGCTGGGCAGGCTGAAGACGAGCCGGAAGCTGCCGATCGCGGCCAGGGTGTCGCCCTCGAACGGGCCGGTGCCGATGACGGTGAGGCCGTCGAGCCGGACGGCCACGTTGGGGAAACTGCGGAAGAACGTGATGCCGACGTCGCTCCAGTCCACCTGCGCGTCGACGCTCTCGTTCACGGCTGTCCGCACCCCTCGGGCGACGGGGCCACGCGCGATGAGGGGGAGGACGAACGCCAGGGCCAGGAGGACGAGGGCGCAGCCGGCGACGGTACCGATGAGGATCTTGCGCGAACGCGTCATGCTACGGTTCCCGGTGCTGGTCCGGAGCCGAAGGGTCGTACCTGCGTTCTACGTTTACCACGGTGGAGGGGGTGGGGGTCCAGGAGGGCGGCCCTCGACGAGGGTGTCCTCGGCCGGCCGCTGCGCGAGTCGTTGTGGGAGGACCAGGCCGACGCCGATGGCCAGACCGGCCGCCGGGCTGAACGGCTCGAGCCCGTGGACCAGCAGGAGTTCGACCCATCGTTTCTGTCCGGCGCGAAGGCCGAGGCGCAGCTCGCGGAGCTCCTCCGTGCCGCGGGGCGCTCGGTGATCCAGGCCATCCTCCTGGCCCACCAGCCCGATCCTCGGCATCAGCCAGTCGTGCCGGTACTCGACGGCGAACGCGTACAGCCAGAGGTCCGACTGCTCGAAGCCCGGATCGCGTGTGCCGTGGATGCCGAGGCCCGATTCTGCGGAGAGCGTGAAGCGCCCGGCGCGCCATCGGGCGGCGACGAGGGCGAAGAAGTCGGTCGCGTCCCGTTCGAGGCCGACGCGGTTGTCCGTGGTGGGAAGGCGAGTGCCGAAGCGGAGCGCCAGATCGACGGGCACGCGGTCCCGTGTGAGCCGCACCACGGTGGCCAGCTCCCAGTCACCGGCGTCCCTGCGCCGGCCGTCGGCTCCTGCGCTCACGCCGTCGGCGGGTGCTTCGAGGCGCGCCTCGTCGCGGAACACGCGGAGCGCCGTGCCGGAGGCCTCGATGAGGACCCGCCCGGTGCGCCACGACGCGCGGACGAGCCCGAGCTCCCAGAGCCGGCCCCGCACGCCGGCGAGCGATGCGCGCTGGCCCTCGTACACCGCGACGCCGAGCCCGAGTCGGATGGGCTCTCTCGAATCGAAGGCGTCCCACTCGAAGGGGTCCAGAGGGCGGAGCTGGGCCGCGAGCGGGGGAACGAACAACGCCGCGGCGGCGAGAATGCATGCGACGCCAGCGGCCCGTGCAAGCGCGAGCATGAACGTGCGGCGTCGGACCGGATCGGGCTGAGGAGCCCCATCTCCATGTGGCGCAGATTCGAACGCACGGGAACGCCTGAGCCCATCGCCAGAGGTCCGCATGAAACCGCGTGAAGAAGATCGGCCCGGAGAGCCCTTCGCTCCGGCGGCGACGCCTGGTTCAGCGGCACGGTGGTCTCATGCAATGCCCGGACCCGGCGCTCGCGACCGCGTCGATCCAGGCGCGCCCCGTCGGTGACGGTGCACAGTTCGGTCGCCCTCCAGTCCGAGCCCCTCCGCCGCTGCACCCCCGTCAACCGGGGATCGCTCGCCAGATGGTCGGCTGGGCGTCGAGCTGGGGAACGGCACGCGAAGCCATCGGACATGCGGCGTCGTAGAAGACGACACCCGGCGAGCGCGCCCGCTGAACCACTCCAGAGCTGGTGACCTGCCTCCTGCCCCATCGAGCCTGTGAGTCGTCGGTGTCTCACTGGTAGCGACCCCAGCACGTCATCACCGATGCTCGGATGAAAGGCGTCGCCGAACCGCAGCGGGTTTGCCGGAGGCAAACCGTTCTTGCGAGAGGAGGGTCACGAGCAAGACGAAGAGGTACGAGCCCGAGGTGCGGGAGCGGGCGGTTCGGCCGGTGTTCGAGCACGATTGCGAGGATGCGTCGCAGTGGGCCGCCATCCAGTCGATTGCTGAGAAGATCGGCTGCTCGGGCGAGACGCCCCGTAGCTGGGTGCGGCCGGCGGAGCGGGCTCTGGGCGAGCGGCCGCGTCCTACACGACGGCAGAGCGAGAGCGGATCGAGGAGCTCGAGCGGGAGAGCCGTGAACTGCGTCGAGCCGACGAGGTCCTGCAGCAAGGGCTAAGGCTCTTCTCGTCCAGGCGGAGCAGGGCCGCCGACAGGGGTGATGCTGGCCTTCATCGATGCGTACCGGCGGCGTGATCCGTCGCCGCCCTGACCTGTGTGACGACGTGGAAGGGTGCCGTCTACGTGGCCTTTGTGATCGATGCGTTCAGCCGCCGCATCGTGGGCGGGCGTATCCCGGCCTCACCCCGCAGCGATCTCGACCTCGATGCTCTCGAGCAAGCCATCTGCGAGCGGGAGCAGGAGAGGGCGGGGCGGCTGCTCCACCCCGGCGCTCGTGGGGTTCAGGATCTGTCGACCCGCTGCACCGAGCGGGTTGCGGAGACCGGCATCGGGCGTTCGGTGGGCACCTGCTCGAGCCTCTCGGCTACATTCCACCGGTGGAGTTCGGGGAGGCGTAGTACAGCCGCGTTGCCGATCAGACCGGAATGGTAACAGTCAAATGAACCGGTCTCTCGAAAACTCGGGACGGTTCGGCTGGGCGCGCCGGTGCCATCGTCCTTGCTCGCCCCCTACAACCTCCGCGCCATCTTGCCGATCACTTCCTCGATGCCCTCGCGCACATCCTCGGGCTCCGGCGTGAAGTCCTCGCCCGGGTTGATGAAGCGGTCGAGCTCGAGGCCCGCCTGCCTCTCGTAGAGGCGGCGGTACAAGCCGCCCTTGCGGAGCAGTTCCTCGTGCGTGCCACGCTCGACGATGCGGCCCTGGTCCATGACCAGGATCTGGTCGGCGGACTGGATGGTGGAGAGCCGGTGCGCGATGACGAAGGTGGTGCGGCCGCGGCGGAGGTTCTGGAGGCCGTCGCGGATGAGGGCTTCGCTCTCCGAGTCGAGGCTGGACGTCGCCTCGTCCAAGATCAGGATCCGAGGATCGGCGAGGATCGCCCGGGCGATGGCCACGCGCTGGCGCTGGCCGCCGGAGAGCTTGACGCCCCGCTCGCCGACGATGGTGTCGTAGCCGTTCTCGAAGCGCTCGATGAACTCGTCGCAGTGCGCGATGCGGGCGGCAGCGCGGATCTCCTCGAGGCTGGCGTCCGGGCGTGCGTAGGCGATGTTCTCCCGGATCGTGCCGTCGAAGAGGAAGTTGTCCTGGAGGACGACGCCGAGCTGCCGGCGGTAGTCGCTGAGCCGTACGGTGGAGAGGTCCTTGCCGTCCACCAGGATGCGGCCCGAGAGCGGCCGGTCGAACCCCATGATGAGGTTGATGAGCGTGCTCTTCCCCGCCCCGCTGGGTCCCACGAGGGCGGTGGTGGTGCCGGCGGGCGCGTGGAAGGAGACGCCCTTCAGCACGGGGACGCCGGGCACGTATTCGAAGGTCACGTCCTCGAAGACGACGTCGCCCTGGATCTCGCCGAGCGGCTCGCGGTTCGCGTCGTCGTCGTCCTCGGTGGGCACGCTGCGGATCTCGCGGATCCGGTCCAGGCCGGCGAACGCCTCGCTGATCTGGGTGCCGATGCCGGCGATCTGGATGAGCGGCGCCGCCATCACCCCCACGAACAACAGGTAGGAGACGAGGTCGCCGAGCGTCATCGAGCCGGCGAGCACGGCGCGGCCCCCGACGAGGATGATGAGCACGGCCACCGCGCCGACGACGAGGATGGCGACGGCGTGGACGGCGGAGGTCCCGGTGATGCCGCTGGCGATGTTGCGGAAGAGGCGGTGCACGCCCTTGGTGAAGACGCGCTCCTCCCGTTTCTCGGCCGTGTAGACCTTGACGATCCGGTTCCCTGCGAACGCCTCGGCGAGGCGCCCGGTGACTTCCGCGGTGATCTCGCCCCGCTTCCGGAAGATCGGCCTCAGGCGCTCGAATCCGTAGACGAGGACGCCGGCGAAGGCGAGCAGCACGATGAGGGTGAGCACCGTGAGTCGCCAGTTGAGGTAGAGGAGGACGCCGAGCGCCGCGATGGCGGTGAGCAGGCCGCCGATGAGCTGGACGATGCCGGTGCCGACGAGGTTGCGGATGCCCTCCGCGTCGGTCATGACGCGGGAGATGAGGACGCCGGTCTTGGTGGAGTCGTAATAGCGGACCGGCAGGCGGAGCACGTGGGCCTGGACGGCGCGCCGCATGTTGGCGATGGCGCGCTGGCCCGCGATGCTGACGACCTGCGAGAGGGCGAAGCCGGTGCCGGCCTGGACGAGTGTGGCGGCGGCGACGACGAGGGCGAGGGGCGCGAGCAGGTCGGCGCGGCCCTTGGCGAGCACCTCGTCGATGACGAACTTCGAGCTGGCCGGCAAGACCAGGCCGGTCAGCCGGTTGACGAGCATGAGGGCGAAGCCGATGGCGAGCGGGCGGCGATGGGCGGCCACCAGCTCGCGCGACTCCCGCCAGACGCTGGAAAGGCGGAGCTTCCTCTTCTCCTGCCCCGCCGGAGTCTCGTTGGGCATGGTTGAGTGATACCCGGGACGCGGCACACGGTGCCTGGCGTCATGGACGGGAGCGAGGGCGCCCCCCGGCCCGGCCCACGCCGCGGCCGGGGGCAAGGGCGCCGTGCCGGCCCCCGCCGCCGCACGGCGCCGGCATCAGCTCGGGCCGTCGTCCGCCGCCGTCTTCACCCCCGCCTCGGCCAGCACCTCCACCGCGTCTCCCACGCGCAGCGTTCCGCGCGTCCGGTGGATCGCGTTCATGCCGAACAGGACGCCGCCGTCGGGGCCGCGGCGGTAGGTCGCCAGTGTGCGGAGCGGCTCCTTCCCCGTCCGGCGCGCCGTGGTCTGGTCGATCGTGGTGATGACGCACCGGGCGCAAGGCTTCACGACGTCCAGCTCGACGGAACCGACGCGGATCCGCCGCCAGCGGTCCTCGGCGTGCGGCTCACCGACTCCGCGGACCACGAGATTGGGGCGGAACCGGTTCACGGGCACGGGCTCGGCGAGGCGCGCGTTGAGTGCGTCCAGCGACTCGGCGGAGAGCAGCATCACCGGGTACGCATCCGCGAACGCCACGCGGTCGCCCGGCCGGCCGTAGCGCAGGCTGACCTGGCGCACGCCGGTGTCCGGCATGTACACGAGTCGGCAGGGCGTGCCGAGGAAGGTGCTCAACCAGCGGGCCGCCTCGTCGCCGGCGGGTCGGGCGACGACCTCGTCCTTCCAGATGCGCACCCGCTCCACCGCGCCGGCGGGCGGCTCGAGCGGCAGAGTGAGCCGCGGCATGCCGGGCGCGTCCAGCGTCAGTGTGTCCGGGCCGAGCGTGGGCCGGATCAGCGCGAGCCGCGGGTGCCGACGCTGCGTCATGAAGCGGCCCGCGGGGTCCACCACGAGCCAGCGGCGGTCGTGGCGCGGGCCGAACGCGTCCAGCTCCACGGCGTCCAGCGGGATGCCGGCCGCGGACTTGACCGGGTCGATGTGGATCGCGGCGAGGGTGGCGGGCGCCGGCGGCGCCTGGCCGTCGGGGGCGGCGGAGACCATGGGCGGAAAGATAGCGTGCGGCCACGGGGTCCGCAGCACGCGGCCCTGCCCTTCACCGGCCGCGGTGGGCGTCGTTCGCGGCAAGGCGGCGCGGTGTACCGTGCCGCCGGGCCGTTCTGGGTCAGCGGAGCTCCAGGCGCTCGGGGTGCGTGTAGACGTTGGCGGTGTTACCGCGGAGCAGCGCGACGAGCGTGAGGCCGCAGGCCTCGGCGAGGCGGATGGCGAGGCCGGTGGGTCGGGAGACGGCGGCGAGGAGGCGGACGCCCGCGGTCGCGGCCTTCTGCACGAGCTCGTAGCTCGCCCGGCTGGTCACCACGACGAAGCCGCTGGCAGGGTCGCGACCCTCGCGGGCCAGGGCGCCGATCACCTTGTCGAGCGCGTTGTGGCGACCCACATCCTCGCGAACGATGACGGCAGTCCCGTCCAGGTCGAACCAGCCGGCGGCATGCAGCGAGCCGGTTTCCGCGTTCCAAACCTGGCGCGGGACCAGCTCTCGCTCGGCGCGCCAGAGCGCGTTCGCGGAGATGGGCGGGCCTGGCGGGAGCGGGTCCGGCTCGCGCATCGCCTCCTGGATGGTCTCGACGCCGCAGAGCCCGCAGCCCGCGCGGCCGATCAGGGAGCGGCCCCGCTCCTCGAGGCGGCGCGCGGCCGCCTCCGGGATCGTGAGCTGCGCCTCGATGCCCTGCGCGTGACGCAGGACGGCCACGCGCTCGATCTCCGCCGCGGCGCGGACGATCGCCTCTGTAATGGAAAAGCCGACCGCGAAGTCCTCGAGGTCGGCAGGCGTCGCCATCATCACGGCGTAGGGTCGCATGTTGTAGATCAGCGCGACCGGCACCTCTTCCGCGACCGACGCTTCACCGGCCTCGGCGTGCGGGCCGTCCAGCCGGAGGAAGGTGCGCCGGCGGACGGGCTCGCTATAGCCGAGGCCGCGCAGCGGGTGGTCCGGTCGCAGCGCGGACGGCAGGCAGACGCCGTCAGACTGCTGCGGCATCGGACGGCTCCGGCCGGTTCTCGACGAAGCTCCAGCCGAACCGGCCCTTGATGCAGAGGTTGCCGCGGGTGATGGGGTGGTCGAACGGCGAGGTGACGCGCACGATCCGGCCGTCCTGCACGTGCAGGTCCAGGGTGCACCCGACGCCGCAGTACGGGCAGATGGTGCGGGTGACCTGCTGGCGCGACTCGTCCCACTCGCCCGCGATGCGCAGCTCGTACTCGGTCCGGAACATGAGCGCGCCGGTGGGGCAAACCGCGATGCAGTTGCCGCAGTAGACGCACGCCGAGTCGGGCAGCGGCACGGCCATCTCCGTCGAGATCCGGGCATCGAAGCCGCGCCCCGCCACGGCAATGGCGAACGTGTTCTGGTGATCCGTGCCACACGCCTCCACGCACCGGTAGCAGAGGATGCACTTGCTGTAGTCCCGCACGTAGAGGTCGTTGTCGATCTTGACCGGCTGGTGCACGTTCGCGGCGTGGTCCGGGTCCGGCGGCTCGTGGTGCCCGGGTACCCGGCGGTCCCGCTCGCCGGCCGCGGCAGGCGGCGCCGGCGGACCGTAGCGGCCGGGATCACAGCCGTACTCCTCGAGCCAGCGCCCCACCTCCGGCGTCGTCGACAGGTCGACGGACGAGGCCAGGAACTCGAGCACCATCTTGCGGCTGTGCCGGACCCGCGGCGAGTCCGTGTGGATCTTCATGCCGGGCGCGACGCGGCGGGAGCACGCGGGCACCAGCGTGCGCGAGCCCTCGAGCTCGACCACGCAGATGCGGCACACGTTCACCGGGTGCAGCGTCTCGAACCAGCACAGGGTCGGGATCTCTTTCCCGAGGCGGCGGCACGCATCGAGGATGGTCGAGCCCTCGGGCACCGAGACCGGCTCGCCGTCGATGGTCAGCTCGATGGTCGCCGCCGTCGCCGTTGCGCTCATCCGTCCGTCTCCCTGAAGAGGCCCAGCCGGTTCACGGCCGATTCGATGGCGCTGTACGCGGTCTGGCCGAGCCCGCAGATGGACGCGTCCTTCATGGCCGCGCCGATCTCCGCGAGGAGCGCCAGCTCGCGGGCCGCATCCCTGCCGCCGTTGCCGACGAGCCGGTGCAGCGCCTCCTCTTGCCGCACCGTGCCGACGCGGCAGGGCACGCACTGGCCGCAGGACTCGTCGCGGAAGAAGCGCGCGATGCGCAGCAGCGTGTCGCGCAGGTCCACGCTCTCGTCGAACACCATCACCACGCCCGAGCCGAGCGTGACGCCCGCCGCCCGCGCGCCCTCGAACGAGAGCACGATGTCGAGCTCATCGCCGCGGACGAAGGAGCCCGCGGCGCCGCCGAGCAGCACGGCCTGGATGGAATGCCCCGACGGCCCGCCGGCAAGCTCGATGAGCGAGCCGAGCGTCGTGCCGAGCGGCACCTCGTAGACGCCCGGCCGCCGCACGGCGCCCGAGACGCAGAAGAGCCGCGTGCCCGTGGATTCCCGCGTGCCCACCGACGCGAACGCCGCGGCGCCCTCGAGGATGATGTGCGGAATGTTCGCGAGCGTCTCGACGTTGTTGATGACGGTGGGCTTACGGAAGAGGCCCGACTCGACCGGGAACGGCGGCTTGTTGCGCGGCTCGCCGCGGTACCCCTCGATCGAGTTGATGAGAGCGGTCTCCTCGCCGCAGATGTACGCGCCGGCGCCCTTGCGGAGCTCGATGTCGAAGCGGAAGCCGCTACCGGCAATGTCGTCGCCGAGCCATCCGTGTTCCCGGGCGCGCTCGATCGCGTTGGCGATGCGCTCGGCCGCGAGCGGGTACTCGCCGCGGATGTAGATGTAGCCGCGTTCGGCGCCGACAGCGAAGCCCGCGATCGTCAACGCCTCGACGATCGCGAACGGATCGCCCTCGAGCAGGACGCGGTCCTTGAACGTGCCGGGCTCGGACTCGTCTGCGTTGCAGATGACGTAACGCGGTTTCGCCGGCTGCCGTGCGACGGCTTCCCATTTCCGGCCGGTGGGGAACGCGGCGCCGCCCCGCCCGAGGAGGCGGGACTCCGTCACCTCCCGGATCACCGCATCGGGCCCCATCGCGATGGCGCGTTCCAGGGCCGTGAAGCCGCCCGTCCGGCGGTAGTCGTCGATGCTGGTCGGATCGACGTTGCCCACGCGGCGCAGCAGCCGGAGCGTCTGCTCTCCCTGCTGCGCCAGGGCGGGCCTGGGCCGGTCGGGCAGCGTACCCGTGGTGACGGCGGCGACGGCGTCGGCCGGTGTCACGCCGCCGACGAGGCGCTCCTCGGGCTTCGCGCCCGCGACCGTGAGCAGCGCCGCGGGCGCCTGGTCGCACAGCCCGAGGCACGGGCTGGTGAGCCACCCGCCTTCCGGCGGGACGACGGCGTCCCCTGTCGGAGCGTGGTGGGCCGCCGGCCCGCACTGGCGCTCGAGGGCGGCGATGACGTCGAGGGCGCCGCGCGTGCGGCAGGCGATGTCGTCGCAGACGTGGAGCACGCGACGAGGCCGCGGTGTGGTGGACAGAAGGCCGTAGAACGTGGCGACGCCCCACGCTTCCGCCGGCGGCACGGAGAGCCGCCGGCACACGTACATGAGCCCGCCCTCGGAGATCCAGCCCATGGCGGACTGGAGCGCGTGCAGCGCGGGGAGGAGGAGCGGCCGACGTGCCCGGGCGGCGTGGCCGCCGTAGGCGATGTGCCCGTCCCGATGCGGGACGCGTTCGCCGCCCTCCCAACCCGACTGGGGCGGCCCGAGCACCGCATCGACCGCCGCGCGCTCGGCGGCGGTGGGCTGTGCATCACTGAACCGGAGATCCATGGGCAGCGACCAGCTCGCCGGCGAGTTCGTCGGCGTCACAGGGTTCGATGCGTACGGCGGCGGCCTTGAACTCGGCCGTTCCGGACCTGGGGTCCGTGGCGTCGATGGTGAGCGCGTTGGTGCGCAGGTTGTCCTGGTCGTGGAACGTCATGAACACGAGGCCGGGCCTCAGGTTCGGGTCCACGTGGACCGTGGCGATGACGCTCCCGCGGCGAGAGGACACGCGCACCAGGCTGCCCTCCTGGACGCCGAGGCGTTCGGCATCCTCGGGCGAGATGTCGATCCCCTCGCGCCGGCGCAGCGGCGACGCGTAGCCCATCGTCTGGATGCCGGTGTTGTAGGAGTCGAGGCGCCGGCCGGTCGTGAGCTGGAACGGGTACTCCTCGTCCGGCAGCTCGACCGGCGGCTCGTATGCCACCACGCTGAACGGCGCGGGCGGCCCGCCCCGCGGCTCTTCGTGGAGCCGCGCGTGGAGGAACAGGGTACCCGGGTGCGACTCGTCCGGGCAGGGCCACTGGATGCCGCCCAGCTCCTCCAAGCGGCGGTAGCTCATGCCGCCGAACATGTGCGGCGCCATGGCGCGCACCTCGTTCCACACCGCCTCGGGATCCGGGTCGGGCCAATCCAGGCCCATGCGCCGCGCGAGCTCGGTGATGATCCAGAGGTCGTCGCGCGCGTTGCCCGGCGGGCGCAGCGCTGCGCGGACCCGCTGCACGCGGCGCTCGCTGTTGGTCACGGTGCCGTCGCTCTCGCACCACGCCGCCGCGGCGGGCAGCACGACGTGGGCGAGCCGCGCGGTCCGGGTGAGGAAGATGTCCTGCACGACGAGGTGCTCGAGGCCCGCCAGCAGACGCTCGGTGCGGTTCTGGTCCGCCTCGGACTGCGCGGGGTTCTCGCCGATCACGTAGAGGCCGACGAGCTCGCCGCGCTCCATGGCCTCGAACATCTGCGTGACGTTCCACCCCAGCCGGTCCGGCAGCTTGACGTTCCAGGCCGCTTCGAAGCGGGCCTTGACCACGGGATCGAGCGGGTCCTGGAAGCCGACCAGGCGGTTGGGCAGCGCGCCCATGTCTCCGCCGCCCTGGACGTTGTTCTGCCCGCGCAGCGGGGCGAGGCCCGAGCCGTAGCGGCCGACGTGGCCGGTGAGCAGGGCCAGGTTGATCAGGGCCAGGACGTTGTCGACCGCGTTGTGGTGCTCGGTGATGCCGAGCGTCCAGCAAATGATGGCGCGCGGAGCGGTGGCGTACGTGATCGCCACCTCGCGGATCGCCTCGGCGGGCACGCCCGTGACGCGCTCGGCCCGCTCGAGCGTCCACTCCTCGACGCTCTCGCGATACGCCTCGTAGCCGGTCGTCGCGTTGGCCACGAAGCGCTCGTTCACCAGCCCCTCGTGGATGATGACGCGGGCCATGGCGTGGGCGAGCGCGATGTCGGTCCCGACGTTCAGGCCGAGCCACACGTCCGCCCATTGCGCGGAGGGCGTACGCCGCGGATCGATGGCGTACAACTTCGCCCCGCGGTTCACCGCCTTGAGGATGTGATGGAAGATGATCGGGTGATTCTCCCTGGGGTTGCCGCCCCACAGGAGGATCACATCCGTCTCCTCCATTTCCCGGTACGAGACGGTCCCGCCGCCCGCACCGAACACCGTCGCCAGACCGACGACGCTGGGTGCGTGTCAGGTCCGGTTGCAGCTATCGACGTTGTGTGAGCCGAACGCGACGCGCGCGAGCTTGCCGGCCAGGTAGTTCAGCTCGTTCGTGGACTTCGAGCAGCTGAAGATCCCCAGGCCGTTGCTGCCGCGCTCCTCGCGGATGCGGAGGAAGCCCTCCGCCGCCCGATCCAGCGCCTCGTCCCACGAGGCGGGGCGCAGCTCGCCGCCGACCCGGACGAGGGGCTCCGTCAGCCGGACGTGGCCGCGCGCGTTCCTGGTCCTGGTCAAGGCCCACCTCCACGTGAGGTTTCTGCTTGTGGTATCGTAGTATAGCGCCGCCCCGCCGGGCCTGTCAAAGACCCGGGGGCTCGACGCCGGGCGGCGCGAGCGTGCCGGGCCGCGCGGCTGCCGCTATTATTCCCGGCCTGGACGGCGGCACCCTTCGACCGAGAGCGTGGTGATGGAGCGACGATCCGTACCGTGGGTGGGCGAGGAGAACGTTGCCCTCCTGACGGACCTGTACGAGCTGACGATGGCCCAGGCGTACTGGCGGGACGGCATGAACGAGCCCGCCGTGTTCAGCCTGTTCGTGCGGACGCTGCCGCGGGCGCGCAACTTCCTGCTGGCCTGCGGCGTCGCGGATGCGCTGGTGCTGCTGGAGACGTTCCGGTTCAGCCAGGAATCCCTGGAGTACCTGGAGCGGACCGGCCGCTTCGCGCGGGAGTTCCTGGACTGGCTGGCCGACCTGCGCTTCACGGGGAGCGTGCACGCGGTGCCGGACGGCACCCCGGTGTTCGGCAGCGAGCCGATCATGGAGATCGAGGCGCCGCTGATCGAGGCGCAGATCGTCGAGACCGTGTTGATGAACCAGGTCCAGGTCCAGACGCTGCTGGCCTCCAAGGCGGCGCGGGTGGTACGGGCGGCCGGGGGGCGCACGGTGGTGGACTTCGGGCTGCGCCGGGCCCAGGGCGCGGACGCGGGGCTCAAGGGCGCGCGGGCGTTCTGGGTGGCGGGCGTGGACGCGACCAGCAACGTGCTGGCGGGCAAGGTCTACGGCATGCCGATCGCCGGGACCATGGCGCACAGCTACGTGCAGTCGTTCGACCACGAGCTGGACGCGTTCCGCGCTTTCACCCGTGTCTATCCGGAGACGATCCTGCTGGTGGACACGTACGACACGCTGGAGGGCGTGCGTCACGTGGTGCAACTGGCCAAGGAGCTGGGCGACGACTTCCGGGTCCGTGCCATCCGTCTTGATTCCGGTGACCTGGTGGAGCTGGCGTTCCGCGCGCGGGAGATCCTGGACGCGGCGGGGCTCGAGCGGGTGGAGATCTTCGCGAGCGGCGGGCTGGATGAGTACCGGATCGCCGAGATCGTGGCCCGCGGCGCGCCGATCACGGGGTTCGGCGTGGGGACGTCCATGGCGGTGGCCTCGGACGCGCCGGCCATGGATGTGGCGTACAAGCTGACAGAGTACATGGGCCGCGGTCGGCTGAAGCTTTCTCCGGGCAAGCGGCTGCTGCCGGGCCGCAAGCAGGTGTTCCGCATCGAGGAGGGCGGCCGCGCGGTGCGGGACGTGATGGCGCGGCGCGAGGAGTCGCTGGAGGGTCGGCCGTTGCTGCGGCGCGTGATGGAGAACGGCCGCATCCTGGACGAGTCGTTCCTCGACCTCGATCGGGCACGCGCCCGGGCCCGCGAGGAGATCGGGAAGCTCCCGGACCGGATCCAGGCGATCGAGCCGGCGGACCCGCCTTACCCGGTGGAGATCAGCGAAGCGCTGCGGGCCTACGGCGCGGAGGTGGGCGCGAGCGTGGGCTGATCGGGGCGGCGCCGAAGGCGGAGGGGGCGCGAGGGGACGGGGGACCGGCGGGCCGGGGCGCGGGCCGTGCCCCGGGAACGCCCCTCCCGGAGGCCTTCGCACGGGCCGGCTCACGCCGCCCTCACGCGGCCGCACGGGTGGGCCCGCTCGCCGCCGCCGCGACCGGCAGCCACACGGTGAACGAGGAGCCCCTCCCGACCTCGCTCTCGACGGTGATGTCGCCCCCCAACGCGCGAGCCAGCGTACGGCTGATGGAGAGCCCGATGCCGGCGCCGCGCTCCGCGATCGTGTCCACGCGCTTGAACTCCTCGAAGATGGACTCCTGCTGCTCCCTGGGGATGCCCGGTCCGGTGTCCGTGACGGACACGGCGACCCACTGGCCCGCCCCGGGCGCCCCCCGATCCTCGCCCGAGGCGACGCGAACCACGACTCGCCCCTCCCGCGGCGTGTAGCGGATCGCGTTCGAGAGCAGGTTGCCCAGGATCTGACGGATCCGCCCCTCATCGCTCTCGATCACCGGGACGGCCGCGGGGAGCTGCGTCTCGAGCAGAATGCCCTTCGCCTCCGCCGCGGCGCGGAACTCCTCGACGGTCTCGGCGACCGTCCTGCGCACGTCCACCGGTCCGTGCTCGAGCCGGAGCTCCCGCGCCTCGGCACGCGCGATGTCCAGGAGGTCGTCGATCAAACGCACCGCAGCGCGGATCGAGCGGCGGATCCTGCCCACACTCTCCCGCTGCGCATCCGTCAGCCCGTTCGCGATCCCTTCCTCGAGGAGCTGCGCGTAGCCTTCCGCGGCGCTGAGCGGGTTCTTGACATCGTGGCTGAATCCGCGGATGAGGCGTGCACGGCTCTCAATGGTCCGCTCGAGCTCTTCGCGCCGCTGCTCGGATTGCTGGAGCAGCGCGACCTTGTAGAACGCCAGGGCCGCCAGGTCGGCGAACGTCCGCGCGCGGGCCACGTCCTCCGCCCGGAACGCCGGCCGACCGGACCTCCGACGCAGCTCGAGCACACCCAACGGTTCGTCGGCGTAGACGAGCGGGACGACCAGCGTGGTGTCGTTGCCATCCTGACGGCTCGCCGCCTGGGGCGCGGGCAGGTCGGCGGCCCGCCCATCGATGACCAGGAGCGGCTCGAGGCACGTGACGACGGCTTCGGTGATGGAGCCGCGGTACGGGAAGCGCGCGCCGACGCTCTGCTCCGTGTCGCCGGCGACGGCGGCGACGCGCACCTCTTCCTGCTCCTGGTCGATGCGGTTCACCGCCGCGCCGTCGCCGCCGACGGCATCCAACGCGCTCGCCGCGATCCGGTGGACGACCTCGTCGACGGTGGATGCGGAGGCGACCGCCTGCGCCGCGCGGCGGAGCGCCGCTTCCTCCCGGGCGCGTCGCTCGAACCGCGCTGCGGCGGAGCGGTACCGCGCGCCCAGCCGCTCGACGAAGAGCGCGGCGATGAGGGCGAAGAGCACCAGCAGGATGGTGAGCCCTGTGCCGAGCCGCTCGGTCTCCTCGATCAGCGCGACCCTGGCAGCGACGGCGCGGGCCAGCAATCCGGTGAGCTGGTTCGCGGTGAGCGCCCGCTCCTCGATGATCTCCTGCTCCACGGGGATCCGTGCCACGTAGGCTTCGGCCGGGAGCTGGCCGGAGATCAGCGAGTCCACGGAGGCGGTCGCACGCGCCCTCAGTGCCTGGAGCATGTCGACGCGTTCGACGAACGCGGGGCCCAGCCGGCGGGCGAGCGGCAGGAGTCGGGCGAGGGCGCGCTCTTCGGCGTCGAGGGCCTGCCGGTAGCGGTCCAGGAACGTGCGGTCGCCGGTGAGCAGGTAGCCCCGCGTGGCGGACGCCTCCAGGGCGATCGCGAGCTGGATCCGGTCCACCTCTTGGAGGGCCGGCTCGCTGACCTGGCTCATCTCCGCCCGGACCGCCGCGACCCGGTCGCGGATCACGAGGGGGACGGCGACCAGCGCCAGCAGCGACAGCAGCACGAGCAGGAGCGGCAGTCTCGTCGTCTGCCATGGAAGAGCGCCGGACTCCTCCTTCGAGCGCATCCCGACACGCCCCCGGTTGAGGACGTGGGAACCACTGCGCAAGGCCCGTTCCGACGGGGGCTACGGCATCCGGCCGCGGTGTCGTTGGGGCGAGGGGCGGAACCCGGGGCGCCGTGCCCCGGCGCTCGATGAACGCGCCCCCGCTCCGGCGTGGTCGAGCCGCCGGGGCGGGGGCGCTGCGAGGAGGGTCAGGTCCCGGCCTTGGCCGCGGCCGGCTTCGGCCGGGCCCTGTACTTCTCGTAGAGCTGCTGGTGCTTGTTGTCCGTGCTGACCTCCTTGCCGCCGATGATCAGGTGCTTGATCTGCGTCCTGATCTCGAGCGGATCGCCGTCGGTGACGATGAGGTTGGCGATCTTGCCCACGTCGATGCTGCCGAGGCGGTCGCCGAGGCCGAGGATCTCGGCCGGGTTCAGCGTGACGGCGCGGAGCGCCACGTCCCGCGGCAGCCCGTAGCCCGTGGCCATGGCCGCCTCGTACGGCAGGGTGCGCGAGTCCGCGGAGTTGAACGTAGCGAACGCGATCTTGACGCCGGCGGCGTGGAGCTTGCCGGGGTTCGCGTACGCCTCGTCGTAGGGCGCGTCCGGGCTGCGCGGCAGGGCCTGCGTCGGGCCGAGGATGACGGGGATGCCCTTCTCGGCCAGCAGATCCGCGACCTTGTAGCCCTCGGCGGCGCCGCCGATGATGAGTTTCAGGCCTTCCTGCTCGGCGAAGGCGACGACGTCCCGGATGTCGCGAGCCTGGTCCACCCGCACCAGCACGGGCAGCTCGCCCTTCGCGGCCCGGGCGAGGGCTTCGAGCCGCAGGTCGCGGGGGATCCGCGCCCCTCCCGAGACGGCGCGGTCGTAGCCGCGCGCCTGCGCGAGCCACTCGCGCAACCTGTGGACGGCGCGGTCGTGCTCCTCCTTGATCTCGCGGTAGCTGCGCTCACGAGCCGGGCCGAAGCCGAACGCGAAGCGGCCGCCGCTGCGCATCGAAGGCCACTCCATCACCATCACCGCGCTGGGCGTGATCTCCATCTCCTCGATGGTCCAGCCGGCGAGGTTGAAGACGGATCCCTGGCCGGGGAAGCCCGCCGACGAGCCGCGGAAGCCGCCGCCGGCGCCGGGCAGCGCGAGGGTGTGCGTGATGCCGTTGGCGCGGGCCACGGGGATGTGCTCGCTCGCCGGATGCACCGCGGTCCGCGCCTGGAGGTGGGGCGTGAAATCGCCCAGCTCATCGATGTCGTTGGTGACGGCGACGGCGTCGATCTCCGTGAGCCCGAGCCGCGAGCCGGCGTCGAAGAGGCCGGGGTAGACGTGCAGTCCCGTGGCGTCGATGACGCGGGCGCCGGCGGGCGCTGCCACATCCGGGCCGACCGCGGCAATGCGTCCGCCCTGGACGACGACGTTGCCGACGAACGACGGGCCGGACACGGGGTGGACCGTGCCGCCGCGGATGAAGAGCGTCTCCTGTGCGGAGGCGACGCCCGCGGCGCCGAGGAGCGCCGCGGCGGTGAAGAACGTGCGCAGCGCGATCATCGCACTCCCTCCAGCGTCGTGGCGGGGGAAGCCGCCTCGTCCGTGACCACCGGCGCGGCATCGCGACGCCGGGGCAGGTGCTTGTCCATGAGCGCCCGGATCTCGCGCTCGATCTCCGCCTGCCGCTGCCGGTCGAGCTCGATGTCGAAGTAGAGCTTGCCGTCCACGTAGGTCTTCTGCGGGACGCCCTCGGTGCTGAGCGGGTGCCCCTTCCAGATGACCAGGTCCGCGTCCTTGCCGACCTCGATGGACCCGGTGCGGTCGGCGATGCCGAGCTGGATCGCAGGGTTGAGCGTGACGAGGCGGAGCGCCTGTTCCTCGCTGAGGCCGCCCCACTTCATCGTCTTGGCCGCCTCCTGGTTCAGGTGGCGGATCTCCTCATCCGAGTCGGAGTTGATCGAGACGATGACGCCGCGTTCCGTCATGAGCGCCGCGTTGTACGGGATCGCGTCGTACGCCTCGACCTTGTAGGCCCACCAGTCGGAGAACGTCGAGGCGCCGGCGCCGTGCGCGGCGATCTCATCCGCGACCTTGTAGCCCTCGAGCACGTGCTGCAGCGTCGCGATCCTGAACCCCATCTCCTCGGCGAGGCGGAGGAGCTGCAGGATCTCGTCGGAGCGGTAAGAGTGCGCGTGCACGAGCCGCTCCCCGCGCAGGATCTCCGCCAGCGCCTCGAGCTTCAGGTCGCGGCGCGGCGGCACGGCGTTGCGGTCTCGGCGGCGACGCTGCTCGTACTCCTCCCACTCCCGCATGTACTCCTCCGCTTCGAGGAACGCCTGCCGGATCACATCCTGCACGCCCATGCGCGTGGTCGGGTAACGGGCCGGGTTGCGCTCGCGTTTGGTGTTCTCGCCGAGCGCGAACTTGATGCCCTCCGGCGCGCCCTCGAAGAGCAGATCGTCGGCGTCCGCGCCCCAGCGGAGCTTGACGACGGCGTTCTTCCCGCCGATCGGGTTCGCGCTGCCGTGCAGGATGTTCATGGTGGTGACGCCGCCGGCGAGCGCACGGTAGATGCCGATGTCATCCGGGGCGAGCACGTCCTTGATGCCGACCATCGCGCTGACGCTGACGGTGCCCTCGTTGATCGCATCGGCGGCCGTGTGGGAGTGCGCGTCGATGATCCCGGGGGTCACGTACATCCCGGTGGCGTCCACGATGGTCGCGCCGCGCGGCGCCTCCAGGCCCTTGCCGACGGCGGCGATCTTGCCGTTCCGGATCAGGATGTCGCCGCCCTCGATCGTGCCGTTGGACGCGGTGAGGATGGTGGCGTTCCGGATCAGCGTGACGGGGTCGTCCCGGTACGGCCCGCGGTCCTTGGCCATCGGTACGGGCGGGCCGGACGGTGCGGCGGCGCTGTCCGCGCGCTCGCCGCGGCCGGGCCGGTCCGCGGCCGCGCTGTCGGCAACGGGCCGGCTGGCGACGGTCCGGGCGGGCTCGAAGACCTCGTACACGTGTCCGTCCACGACGACGGTGCGGATCTTCGTGCGCGTCTCGAACAGGTCGCCGTCGGTGATGATGAGGTTGGCGATCTTGCCGACCTCGATGCTGCCGAGGCGGTCGGCGACGCCGAAGATCTGCGCCGGCGCCAGCGTGAGCGCGCGGAGCGCCGCGTCCGGCGAGAGGCCGGCATCGATGGCGCGCTTCACCCGTGCCCGCGCCTCCTTCGGATCGCTCAGGCCGCCCGTATAGAACGCGAAGCGGATGCCGGCGGCCTCGAGCTTCGCCGGCGTGCCGGGGGAATGCTCCCAGGAGCGCAGCGTGGCGAGGGTCGGCTGCAGCTCGGGGTCCGGGTCGCGCGGCGGGCGCGGCCAGTCGATGTCGATGAGGACCGGCACGCGGTGCTCGCGCAGCACGTCCACGGCCTCGTAGGCGCGTTGCGCGCCGTAGATGATGACCGGCACACCGATCTCGCCCGCGGTGCGGATCGCTCGGAGGATCTCCTTGCGATCGTTGGCCGGGAAGAGGACGGGCAGCGGCTTGCGCAGCGGCTCGAGCGTCGGGTCGTAGACGGGCCTCGGCTTGCCGCGCGGGTCGGCCTCGTAGGCCGACCAGACGCGGTCGTAGTGCTGCGCGTCGAAGTAGAGCTGTTTGATGTAGGCGAACATGCCGAGCAGCGACGCCGGGTAGCCGGGGAAGCCCGGCGCGCTGAGGTTGATGCGCTGCGCCACGGAGGGGCGGACCACCAGCTCGTGGCCGCGGGCGCCGTCGCGGAGGACGATCACCGCGGCCTGGCCGGGGAAGATCCCGGTCGGGCGGGTGGTGAGCGCCGTCGTGAAGCCAGCGTTGCGCCAGCGGGCGATCCGTTCGTCCCCGAGGTCGAGGTCATCGGCGGCGCGGAGGTAGGTGAACGTGGCCTTCCGGTCCTCCGGCCCCCACGCGTACTCGTTGGCGCTCGGGCCGCTACGCGGCCCCGATGCCCCGCCGGGGCCGCCGCCGGAGCCGGCGGGGCCGCCCTGGCCGCCGTCGCGGCGCTCCGGGTGGCCGAGGGTGGTGAAGGCGTCCATGAGTCCGGGGTAGACGGTCAGGCCGGTGCCGTCGATGACCCAGGCGTCCGCGGGCGCCTGGACGTTCGCGCCGACCGCGCGGATGATCCCGTCCCGCACGACCACGGTCCCCTTCTCGATGGTGGGACCGGAGACGGTGACGATCCGGGCGTTGGTGATCGCGAAGTGCGGCGGCGTCGTGGGTCGCGTGGGCTGCGGCTGGGCCGTGGCGGTGGCCGCCGCGAGCGGGAGGACCGCCACGGCGATCATCGCGCCCGCCGCGAGCCGGCGCGGCGCTGCACCTGCCGATCGGGAGCGCATCCTCTGAACCTCCTGCGCGGGTTTCCGAGTGTGGCGGGGGATTGTAGGCCTGCCGGCGGGGGGGGGCAAGCTGGCCCGGCGCAGGCGGGGCCGGCGACGTTCGCGCGCCCGGCGGGGGCACGTCACGAGGACCGCGCGCGTCGTCCGGCGACGAGGCGTGGGGATCCGGCGAGGGCGGCCGGCGGGCAGCGGGGCCTCAGCTCGCCGCCGCGGCGCGCTGCTGCCCCCCCGTGGCGGGGAGCCGCACGGTGAACGTGCTTCCCCGCCCCGGCTCGCTGGTCACGGAGACGTCCCCGCCGAGCAGCCGAGCGAGCCGGCGGGCGAGGGTGAGGCCGAGGCCGGTGCCGGGCGCGCGTCGGGTGATCACCTGCTCCACCTGCCAGAACGGCTCGAAGATGCGCTCGAGGTCCTGGGGCGCGATGCCGATGCCGGTGTCGCGCACAGCGATGACGACCTGATCCCCTTCCTTGCGGGCCGAGAGGCCGATCTCGCCGCGGTCCGTGAACTTGACCGCGTTGGCGAGGAGCTGGAGCAGGAGCTGGCGGACCTTGGGCTCGTCGGTCTCGACGACCAGGGGCTCCTCCGGGAGCTCGAACTCGAAGCGCAGCCCTTTCTCCGCGGCGAGCGGCCCGGCGGTGCGGGCGACGCGCGCGAGCGTGTTGCGGAGGTCCGTGGTCGCGAGGGTGACGTCCTCGCGCCCGGCCTCGATGCGCGAGTACGAGAGGATGTCCTCGATCAATTCGCGCAGGTGCCGGGCGCTCGCCATGATCCGCAGGATCTGTCTGCGGGCGCCCGGCGGGGGCGGGTCCGGCACGCCGGCGAGGAGCAGGTCCGCATAGCCGACGATGGCGTTGAGCGGGGTGCGCAGCTCGTGGCTCATGATGGCCAGGAAATCGGACCGGGCGCGGTTCGCGACGAGTGCGGCCTCGTAGAGCCGCGCGTTGTCCACGGCCAGGGCCGCACGGCGCGCGAGGTCCTCGCCCAGGGTGAGGTCGGCGGCGGTGTAGGGTGGGCGTGTCGCGTCGCGGATGAGGACGATGACGCCGAGGAGGCGACCCCGTGCTTCGAGCGGCAGGACCATGATGGAGCGCATGCGCAGCCGACGGAGCAACGCGAGGTGGCCTTCGTCGATCGCGGCCTTGCGGAGATCGTCGTCCGTGACCTGCACGACCATGGGCCGTCGTCGGCGCGCGAGCTCGACGACCGGCCGTAGCCGCCGGGCCTCGCCCGGGTAGCGCTCTTCGATCTCGCGCAGCGTCCGCATCGCATCGGGCGTGGCCTCGACGCGCTCGAGTCGGGTGGGCTGGTGGTCCTCGAAGGTGTAGACGGCGGCGATGTCGGCGATGCGGGGCACCGCGAGGCGTGCGATGCGGCCCAGCGTCGCGCGGTGGTCGAGCGATCCCGCGAGCTCGCGGCTCGCCGTGGCGAGGAAGCGCTGCCGGTCCTCCTCGCGTTTGCGGTCGGTGAGGTCGGTGACGACCTTGGCGTAACCGATCAGGCGCCCGGCAGGATCGCGGAGCGGCGTGACGGACGTGCATGCCCAGAAGCGGGATCCATCCCTGCGGACGCGCCAGCCCTCGTCGGTGAAGTGCCCGCGGCGGGCCGCCGCGCGGAGCACACGTTCGACCTCGTTCCGCGCGATCTGCTCCTGCGTGTGGAGGATGGAGACGTTCCGGCCGAGCACCTCATCCGCGCGGTGGCCGGTGAGGCGCTCGGCGCCGTCGTTCCACGTGAGGATGCGCCCCTCCGTGTCCAGCGCGAAGATCGCGATGTCGCGGATGCGGCGGACCAGCAGCTCGTGCAGGTCCACGGCGGACGCGCGCGGGCTCCGTCCTCCCGTCTGCGCCGGGTGGTGCTGCGGCGGCGCTGTGTCGTGCTCCGGCGAGGGCGAGGCGACGAGCCCGACTCCAGTCGTGTCGTGATGCTCCTGCTCGCTCGACACGGCGGTCGCCTCGCCGCGTGGCGGGTCCACGTCATCTCGCCGGGGTCGCTCCGGCGGCCCCGCCGCGGGCAGCCACAGCGTGAACGTGGAGCCGTGGCCCGGTGCGCTTCGAACGACGATGTCGCCGCCGACGGCACGTGCGAGGCGGCGGCTGATCGCGAGGCCGAGTCCGGCGCCGGCGGCGTCGCCGGGCTGTAGGCGTGTGAACTCGTCGAAGATCTCCTCCTGCTTCTCCTTCGGTATGCCGGGACCCGTGTCCACGACGTCCACCGCGATCCACCGCCCTCCCTCGCCGTACGGCCCGGAGTCACGCGTGGTGACCCGTAGCGTGATGTGCCCGCCCCGGGGCGTGTACTTGACCGCGTTGGAGACCAGGTTGCCGAGGATCCGACGCACGCGGCCGGCGTCGGTCGGGATGGGGTTCAGCGCGGGTGGCGGCTCGATCTCGATGTCGAGCCCGGCCGCCTCCGCCTGCGCGCGGTACTCCTCGCGCAGGTCGTGCACGATGACGCGCACGTCGGTGGGTTCGCGGATGATCTCGACATCGCCCGCATCGGTGCGTGCGAACGCGACCAGATCATCGATGAGGGAGAGGGCAGAGCGTAGCGAGCTGCGGATGCGACGCACGCCCTCGAGCTGCCGTTCGTCGAGGTGGCCGAGCGTGCCGTCCTCCAACGGCGCGGCGTGGCTGTCCGCGGCGCCGATGGGGTTCTTCACGTCGTGACTGAAGCCGCGCACGAGGCGGGACCGGCTCTGGAGCACGGACTCGAGCTCCCTGCGCCGGCGCTCCGAGTCCTCGAGCAGGTGGACCTTGCGGAACGCCAGTGATGCGAGGCGGCCGAAGGTGAGCGCGCGTGCGCGTTGCTCGGGGGTGAACGGCGGCCGCTCGGGCGCGCGGACGAGGAGGAGCACGCCGAGGGTCTGCCCTGCGTCCACCAGCGGCACGCCGAGCAGGCCGCACTCGCCGCAGCGTTCCGCGAAGCCGGGCGTCAGCGGATGGCCGGCCTCGCTGGCCCGCTCCACGGCCACCGGCTCGCCGCGCAGCAGCACCGCCTCGCCGAAGGAGCCGGCGTAGGGCCGGCGGGCGCCGAGCTCCGGGGTCCACTCGCCGGTGACGGTTGCGACCACGAGGTCCCTGCCGCCGTCCACGATGCGCTCGACGAATGCGCCGTCGGCGCCCGTCGCGATGAGCGCGCCCTCGGCGATGGCGTCAATGATCTCCTGATCGGTAAAGGCGCGGGCCACCGTTTCGGCGGCGCGGCGGAGCGCGGCGTCCTCCCGCGCGCGGCGCTCGGCCTCTGCGCGCGCGGCGTGCAGCTCCCGTTCGGCCTGGCGCTGTTCCGTGACGTCTTCGGCGATCCCGAGCACGCCGGTGGCCCGGTCGCCCTCGACGATGGGGACCAGGCCGACGCGCAGCGCGCGGCGGCGGGCGTGTCGGGGCTGGATGTCCACGTCCAGCCGCTGGGGGGCGCCATCCAACGCTTTCTCGAACGCGCGCCGCGCCCTCGCGCGGTGCTCGGGCGCCACGAGGTCGCCGAACGGCTCGCCGACCAGCTCCTGGACCGGGGTCCCGGTCAGCTCGGCCGCAGCGGGGTTGGCGGTGGTGCAGCGGCCCTGCGGATCGAGGGCGAAGACGGCGTCCGGGTTCTCCTCGAAGAGCGACTGGAAGAACCGGTCGTCGACCGCGGCGTCGCGCCGGGCCATCCACCCGGCGAGCGGACCGCGACGGAGCGCGAGGATGGCCACAGCAGCCGCCGCGGCCAACAGGACGGCCGCCGCGTTCAGCGGTCCCAGCGCCGATGCGGATGCGCCCGCCGCGAACGCGGGCACGGCCCACCCGGCCAGCGAGACGGCGGCGGTCAGCGCCGCGACGACGCCGGCGACCACGGCGGGCCGTGACGCCGGGGCCGCGGCGGCAGCGGGTGTCTCCCCGGCCATGGCACGCTCCTCCGCGTACGGGCGCGGCACGCGCCCGCGAATCCTCCCGGAGGCGCAGCAGGCGTGCCACCGGGTGCCGGGCGCCCCCCGCGCCGGGGGCAGCGGCGCGGTGCGGCGACGGCCGGCGGGCCTCCGCTACGGCGCCGCCTCCGGCAGGAGCATCACCTGCACGTAGTTGTCCCGGCGCACGTAGCGCCGCGCGGCGTCGCGGAGCACAGCGACATCCAGTGCGGCGATCCTGCGCTCGACGTCCAGGATGTCCCGCGGATCGCGGCCCTCGCGGTAGCGAACGACCAGCGCGTTCAACCAGTACCCGTTCTGCCGCAGCGCGACCTCGCGCTCGCGCCGCTGCATCTCACGCACCTTCTGGAGCTCCTCCAGCGTGGGTCCGGCGGCGGTGAGCGAATCGAGATGCGCGAAGACCACGCCGACCAGCTCCTCGGCCCGGTCCGGCGCCGAGCCGAAGCCGATCTGGAGCGAGTAGCGGGGCGTGGGGTCGCGCGTGGCGGAGGTGGACACGCTGACGCCGTAGGTGCCGCCCCGCTCCTCCCGCAGCGCCTCGCGCAGTCGGATGTCGAGCACCTCGCCGAGCGAACGGAGGAGGTGCACGTTCTTCGGCGTGTACTCGAACGGGCCGGTGAAGATGATCCGGGTCTGGGCCTTCTCCTCGAGCCCCTTGCGGACGACCTTCCGGATCACGCCGGACGGCGGGACGATGCCCACATCCCGCCACGTCTCCTCCCGTCCGATGGCCGGCAGCCCGCCCAGGTAGGTGGCGACCAGCGGGCGCATCCGATCCAGGTCGAAGCTGCCGACGAACACGAACGTGAAGTCGCTCGCGTCCGCGAAGCGATCGCGGTAGAACGCCATGGCGCGGCCGAGGTCCAGCTCGTCCAGGACCTCGGGGCTGAGCGGGCGCGCGCGGAAGTGGCCCTGGGCGAGGGTCACCTGGATCGTGTCCTCGAACGCCGCCAGCGGGCTGGCGCTCCGGTTCGCCAGCGCCGCCCGGAACCGGGTCTTGAGCGAGGTGAAGGCCGCGGTGTCCGCCCGGGGCGCGGTGAAGTGGAGATAAATGAGCTGGAAGAGCGTCTCGAGGTCCCGGGGCGATGCGCCGCCGGCCAGGCCCTCCTCGAGCTGTGTCATGAACGGCGTCACGCTCACCGCCTTGTCGGCCAGCACCTTCTGGAGCTCGACCAACCCGAAGGAGCCCAGACCGCCCGCGGGGACGGCCTGGTCCGCGAACAGCGCCGAGATGAAGTCCTCATCGCTGGCCAGCGAGACGCCGCCCGGACTGAAGGCCCGGAACACGACCTCGTCCGCCTTGAAATCCGTCGGCTTGAGGACCACGCGCACGCCGTTGGAAAGGACCCACTCGGTCACGCCGATCTCGGGGACGGCGCTCTCCTCGACGATGGCGGCGGGCTCGGGCACGCGTGGCACGAGCGGCGCGTCCGCGACGACTTCCCGGTAGGCGGTGAGCGGCGCGGCGCGGACCGCGTCGAAGACCGCCAGGATCTGCTCCTCCGTGGGGACCTCCACGCCGGGTCTCTCGGGGGCGTTCACGAGGACCACCCGGTTGCGGTCGGAGAGCCACGCGCGGGCCACCGCGTCGACGTCTTCGAGCCGGATGGTGGGCAGGAGCCGCTGCGCCTGCTGCAACTCGAACGCGATGCCCGGCGCGGGCTCGCCGGTCAGGAAGTGCTGGACGTAGCGCGCCGCGTAGACGTCCGACTCCGTCTTCTCCCGCTCCGCGTACGCCTGCTCGAGCCCCCGCAGCAGCTCCCGCTTGGTGCGGTCGAGTTCGGACTCGGTGAAGCCGAACCGCAGCACGCGCTCGGCTTCGGTGAGCAGCGCCTCGAGGCCGCGGAGGATGCCGCCGTCCTGCACGGCCGCGTTGAGGAGATAGACCTCACTGGATCGGATGAAGCGGCCCTGGCCGGAAGAGCCGAGGATGAACGGCGGCTGCGGCTGCTGGGTGAGCTCGAACAGGCGCTGGTTGAACATGGCGTTGTAGAGCCGCTCGACCAGCGCCTGGCGGTACGCCGCCGGGTCGCGGCGCTCGCGGACCGGCTGCTTGTAGTAGATGGCGACGGCGGAGCCGGTCGCCTCCGGGTCCGTGGCGATCGCGACGCGCGTCTCGGCGTGCTCCGGGATCCGGTACACGGGCCGCGGCCGCGGCGAGCGGGCCGGCGGAATGGCGGCGAAGTAGCGACGGATCAGCGCTTCGACGTGCATCGCGTCGAAGTCGCCGACGGCGATGACCGCCATGAGGTCCGGGCGGTACCAGTCGCGATAGAAGCGCCGGAGCGCTTCGTGTGAGAACGTCTCCAGGAGCCGGCGGTCGCCGATGGGCAGGCGCTCGGCGTAACGAGAGCCGCCGAACAGCACGGGGAGCTGCCTGTCCCGCATGCGCGCCGCCGCGCCCCGGCCCAGGCGCCACTCCTCGATCACCACGCCGCGCTCTTTCTCGACCTCGAGAGAGTCGAACACCTGCTGATGCGCCCAGTCGGCGAGGATGCGGAACCCCATCTCGAGCGGCCCGGCGCTGTCGGTCGGGACCTGCAGCAGGTAAACGGTCTCGTCGAAGGATGTGTAGGCGTTGACGTCCGGGCCGAAGCGCATGCCGATGGACTCGAGGTAGTCCACCAGCGCCTGCTTGGCGAAGTTCTTCGTCCCGTTGAACGCCATGTGCTCGACGAAGTGGGCCAGTCCCCGCTGGTCCTCGTCCTCGAGCACGGAGCCGGCGTTGACGACCAGGCGCAGCTCGGCGCGCCGAGCGGGCTCGCGGTTGACGCGGATGTAGTAGCGAAGGCCGTTGGCCAGCGTCCCCGCGGTCACCTTGGGATCCAGGGGAATCGGCGCCTCGAGCTGCTGGCTCGCGCCGGGAACGGCGAGCGCAACGCTCAGGATCGCGGCCAGGGCCGACGACCGGACTCGCCCGGGCATGAAGTGTTCTCCGGCAGGGTGGACCCGTGATGTCGGACTTTGCCGAAATATCGCGCGGCACCGACGGCCGGCAAAGGCCGAGGCGCCGTGGGCCCGGCCAGGTGGGCGCGGCTGCCCGCGGCGAGCCGGCGCTCCCACCGCGGCGGATGTCCCTGGCGTTGTTCTTGCCCCGCGGGGGATCCGCCACCGGCGAGCGGGCGGAGGGCGGAACGCCGCGCGCCGCGACCGCCCCGCGGCCGGCCAGCCGGGCAGAGCAGGACGGACTCGATGCGTCAGCGCGCCGCACCCGCCTGGGCGGCCCCACCCCGATCGGCCCTCCGCAGGGTTCCCCGCTGGACGAGCTGGCTCCCGGCGGTGTTCGTGAGTCTCTACCTGGGCGTGCTGGCGATCGCGTTCCTCTCGCTCGGCCGCCGCATCGAGGAACGTCGGCTGGTGCTGGAGCGGAACGTCCACCCCTCCCGCGACCGGCTCGTGCAGATGCAGCGCGCCCTCGCCCTCGCCATTGCGGCCGGCAACGCGTACGCCGCCCAGCCGCACCCGCGCTTCGCTGCTTCGTTCCTGGCCGCGGACCGCCAGCTCCTGGCGCTGGAACGAGAGCTGGCCGCCTTCGTCCGTCGGCTCGGCGAGGATGTCCAGCGAGAATTCGAGGGATTCGTCGCCGCGCGCGAACGCTGGGCCGCGCCCACGCGGGCGCTCGTCACCGGCGCAGCGTCGCCGGCCGAATACCACGCCCACTTCTTCGCTCACCATGAGGTCATCCTCGATCTCACGACCGCGGCTGCGCGGCTGGAAGCGACGCTCAACGCGCGGGCGAACCGGTTGATCACCCAGAGCGGCCAGATCGCCCGCATGCGGCGAGTGCTGGTGGGTGCGGCCGGTGTCGTGGCGCTCCTGGCAGCCCTGGTCGCCGCGCTGTACGGCGAGCGCAACCGGCGGCTGACGGAAACACTGGCCCTACGCGCGGAGCAGGAAGCGAGTCTGCGCAAGATCGCCGCGAACCTGACGGCCACGGAGGACCTGCCGACCGCGCTGCACCTGCTCGTACAGGCGGCGGCGGCGACCGCCGGGGCGGAGGCGGCGTACATCGAGCGCGTGGTGGTGGACGACGCGAAGACGGCGGAGGTGATGGCCGCCGTCGGCCCCGGCGTGCCGCCGGTCGGCGCGCGGCACCCCTACCGCGGCTCGGTCACGGAAGCGGCGGCGGGGCCCGGCGGCGCGCGGCTCGTGGCCGATCTCCGCAGCGATGGGTGCGGCGAGGGGCTGCGCATCGGCGGACCGGAGGGGCCGTGCCCCGCGCTGATCCTGCCGCTGCGGCACAACGGGAGCGTTCAGGGCGCCCTGGTGGTGATGCTGCGGAGACGTGCGGCGCCCACCGTTCCCGAGGGCGCGCTCAGACGGCTGCGGGTCCTGGCGAGCCTGACGTCCCTCACCTTGTGGCGCGCGGCGCTCTTCCAACGGGAGCGGGAAGCACGGAAGGAAGCGGCGCGGCTCATGGAGCTGGCCGAGTCGAAGCGGCGGCTGCTGGAGGCGGTGGTGCAGCAGATGCCGGCGGGCGTGCTGATCGTGGAGGCGTCCTCTGGACGCATCCTCATGGGCAACCGGCAGTTGGACCGGATCGCGCGTGCGCCGCTGAGCCGCGCCGAGCACATCGAGCGGTACGGCTCGTTCAAGGTGTGGCACCCTGATGGGCGGGAGTACACCCGACGGGAGTTGCCGCTGGTGCGGTGCCTGGAGGCCGGTGAGGTCATCGAAGCGGAGGTGCTGGACATCGAGCGCGGCGACGGCACGCGGGGCACGGTCCGCGTGAGCGCGGCCCCCGTGCGGGACGAACGGGGCGACATCGTGGCCGCGGTCGCCACGTTCTACGACATCACACGCCAGCGGAAACTGGAGCGCGGACTGCAGCTGCTGGGCGAGGCGGGGCGGGTGTTCTCCTCCTCACTGGACCACGAGGCCACGCTCCGCTCGGTCGTGCACCTCATGGTGCCGGACATGGCGGATTGGTGCACCATCCACCTCGCCGACCCGGAGCGCGGCGTGACGTACGCGGTGGCAACGGCGTATGCGGATGAGATGAAGGCGGCGCTGCACGAAGAGCTGGAGCGGCGATTCGCGTACGGCCTCAAAGCCGTGCAGCCGATCGCCGACGTGATCCGCACCGGCGAGCCGCGGTTCACGCCGGACGTGGACATTGCGGAGATCGAACGATCGGTGCCCGACGCCGCCGTTCGGGATCTCGTGCTGCAAATCCGCCCGCGCTCGGGGATGGTCCTTCCGCTCCGGGCCGGGGACCGGGTGCTGGGGGCCCTGGCGCTCGCGTACGCGGAGTCCGGCCGCCGTTACGACCAAGACGACTTCGAGCTGGCGAAAGAGCTCGCCCTGCGCGCGGCGCTGGCGGTGCGCAACGCGCAACTCTATCAGGAGGCGCGGGAGGCGCTGCGCGTCCGGGAGGAGGTCCTGGCCATCGTCTCCCACGACCTGCGCAACCCCGTGCACACCGTGGAGATGACGGCGGAGATGCTGACCGAGCTGAGGCTGCCGCCGGAAGAGCAGGCGGTGCACCTGGAGGCGATCCTGCGGGCGACGCGCCAGATGGACCGGCTGACCCAAGACCTGCTGGACGTCACACGCATCCAGGCCGGCAAGCCGTTGAGCATCGAACCGAGGGCCGAATCGCCGGCACGGCTGGTCCGCGAGGCCGCCGATGCGTTCCGCGCAGCGGCCCGGGAGAAGCACCTGCGTCTCGAGGTGAGCGCGCCGGAAGGGCTTCCGGACGCGCACGCGGATCCGCAGCGCATTCATCAGGTCCTCTCGAACCTGCTGTCCAACGCGGTGAAGTTCACGCCGGAGCACGGCGTGATCCGGGTCTGGGTGGAGCTGACCCCGGAGGGGCTTCGTTTCGCGGTCCAGGACAGCGGCCCCGGCATCGCGCCGGAGGACATCGAGCGGATCTTCCAACCGTTCTGGCAGGTGGGGCGGACGAAACGGCTCGGGATCGGGCTCGGGCTGGGGATCGCGCGAGGGATCGTGGAGCAGCACGGCGGCCGCTTGCACGTGGACAGCCGGCCCGGCGCGGGCAGCACGTTCTGGTTCACACTGCCGCTGGCGCGCGAGAGCCGGGGCGGCCGCCGTGCCGCATGATACGGCCGACGTCCCGCATCGCCGCGGTGTACCTCCTGCCGCTGGTCAGCTGCATCCGGGCGGCGCCGGTGCCGCCTGCGCCCGCAACGCCACTCGACGGCCGCTGGGTGCTGAGGGGCGATGTCGTCTCGGTCGCGAACCTGGCGGGCGAGCTGCGCGTCGAGCCGGGGAGCGGGCCGGACGTCGTCGTGGAAGCCCGGGCGCGCGGCCCCGCGGCCGCAATGATGCGCGCGGAGCTCGAGCGGCGCGATGAGGGGGATGCGCTCCGCGTCCGGTTCGCCGGCCGACGTCTCGTTTTCGCCGACCTCGCCGGCCGGAGCGACAGCATCGAGGTCCGGCCGCACGGCGACGGGTACGCGCCCGCGGGCGGGTTGCTCGACAAGCTGCTCCGGCGCCCCGCGCCGCTGCGCATGGTCCGGCGGGGCCCGGGCCCCGCAGCGGCGAGCGATCTGACCGTCTACCTGCCGCCCGGACGCCGGGCGCGGTTGTACGCCGCGGCGGGGACCGTGGTCATCGCGCGTGCTCACGGCGAGATGCACATCGTCTCGCTCCACGCGCCTGTCCGTGCGGATGCGCCGGACGGCTCGCTGCACGTCCGGACGCACGATGCGCCGGTCGAGGCGCGCGGCGGCGCTGCGGCGCTGAGCGTGCGCACCCGTGCGGGCGACGTGGACCTCGCCGGCGTGCGCGGGCCGCGCATCGATGTGCGGACCACGGCCGGCGCGGTCTGGGCGTCGGACGCCAGCGCTCCGTGGATCCGGCTGGCGACGCAGGCGGGCTCGCTGACGCTGCAGCGGGCGCAGGCGCGGCGCATCGCGCTGGACACGGGCGCCGGCTCCATCGCCGGCAGCGAGCTGACGGCGGATACGGTCTCGGCGGAGACCGGCGCGGGCCGGATCGTGCTCGAGGGAGTGAGTGCGAACGACGTCACGCTGTCCACCGGCAAGGGCGACGTGCGGCTGGTGCTGACGCGTGAGCCCGCACGACTCGACGTTGATGCGGGTGGCGACGTGGCGGTCGAGACCGAAGCCGGCGCACCGCGGCCGCGCCAGCGGTGAGCATCGCGGCACCGCATTCGCCTGCGGACCGGGAGGCGGAGCGTGGGGCGTGCCGGTGGCGGGGACCCACGCCGCGGCGGGAGCCGCGCGACGGGCCGGGGCGCTCCGGACACGCGCCGCCGGCGTTCCAGCAGTTCCGCGCAAGCCCCGTTCCGCATAACTTGGGGGCTGTCTCGGACTGATTCCCGGCACGAACACAAGGTATGGCGACGACGTTCTTCGAGGACCTGCAGGCCCGCGGCCTGATCCACGGCGCCAGTGAAGGCGCGCGCGAGCTGTTCGCGAGTGGAGACCGCATCGTGGGCTACATCGGCTTCGACCCGACGGCGGACAGCCTCCACGTCGGCTCGCTGCTCCAGATCATCGCGCTCATGCGGCTCCAGCGCGCGGGGCACCGGCCGATCGCCCTGGTGGGCGGCGGCACGGGGATGATCGGGGACCCGAGCGGCAAGACCTCCGAGCGGCAGCTCCTCACACGCGAGCGGGTGGAGCAGAACGTTGCGGGGATCCGCGCCCAGCTCGAGCGGTTCCTGGACTTCTCCGGCACATCCGGCGCGTTGCTGGTGGACAACTACGACTGGCTCGGCGAACTGCGTCTGATCGAGTTCCTGCGCGAGACCGGCAAGCACTTCACGGTCAACTACATGCTGGCCAAGGAGGCGGTGTCGCGCCGGCTCGAGCAGGCGGAAGGGATCTCGTTCACCGAGTTCAGCTACATGCTGCTCCAGGCCCACGACTTCCTGGAGCTGCACGACCGCTACGGCTGCGTGCTGCAGTTGGGCGGCAGCGACCAGTGGGGCAACATCACGGCTGGCATCGAGCTGATCCGGCGGGTGCGCGGCGTGGCGGTGCACGGGATCGTCCAGCCGCTCATCACCACCGCGAGCGGCGCCAAGTTCGGCAAGACCGAGGCGGGCACGGTGTGGCTGGACCCCGAGCGGACGTCGCCGTTCCGCTTCTACCAGTTCTGGCTGAACGCGGATGACCGTGACGTGGAGCGCTGGCTCAAGGCGTTCACGTTCCTCACGCTGGACGAGATCGCGGAGGTGATGGCGGCGCAGCAGGCGAACCCGGCGTCGCGGGCGGCGCAGCGGCGGCTGGCCGAAGAGGTCACGCGGCTGGTCCACGGCGCGGACGGCCTGGCGCGGGCGGAGCGGGCGACCGCCGTGCTGTTCGGCAGCCGCCCGGCCCACGACCTGCCGGCCAGCGAGCTGCTCGAGGTGTTCGCCGACGTGCCGTCCACCGATCTGGCGAAGGATCGGCTCGCGGGCGAGGGGATGTCCATCGTGGAGCTGCTGGCGGAGAGCGGGGTCGCCACGTCCAAGGGCGACGCGCGCCGGCTGATCGCGGGCGGAGGCGTGTATCTGAACGGCGAGCGGGTGAGCGACGTGGACCGGCGCGTCACCCTGGCGGACGCGATCGAGGGCGCCGTCGTGGTGCTGCGCAAGGGACGCAAAGAGAACCGGCTCGTGCGACTGGTGGGCTAGGACTCGCCGGGGCCGGGCACGGGCCGGAAGCGGAGAACGTCGAGCGCGAACGTGACCTCGAGCGGGCCGAGCGCGGACGCCTGCGCTCGCGCCCGCTCGTCCATGTGCCAGGCGCTCGGCGTCATGTTCACGAGGTCGAGGACGTCGTCTCCCTCGAGCGCGGCGCCGAATTCGACGACGTCGTGCCCCTCCAGCTCGAAGGGTCCCCGGAACCGCTCGATGGTGCGCCGAAGCTTTTCCGGCTCCATGCCGATCATGGGCAGCGCCGCGCGCAGCTCCGCGAGGTGCGCCGCCGCGGGGATGACCACGACGAGCAACCCCGATGGCCGGAGCACGCGCCGGAACTCGCGCGGGTTGCGCGGCGCGAAGATGTCCAGCAGCAGGTGGACGCAGCCGTCGCGCAGGCAGATCCGGTGGTGGACGTCGTTGCGGAAGAAGAGGACGCCGCGGTGGCGCCGCGCGGCCATGCGTAGCGCGTCCCGTGAGACGTCCAGCCCGAAGTAGCACTCGCCGTCCTGCGCGCCGGCCGCCAGCCCTCCGATGAAATGGCCTTCCCCACAGCCGGCCTCGAGGACGACGAGGCCGGCTCGGTCCTCCGGTGCGCCGTGCTCCGCGAGGGCGCGGCGGAGCGCCGCGCGGCACTCGTCGAGCGCGCGGGCGAGCGGCGCGAACCAGCCGCGCTCGAGGAAGCGGCGCCGCGCGCGGAGCATCTCCGCCGTGTCGCCGGTGAGCGTGGAGCGGCCGTGACCCGCGGGGAGCAGGTCCACGTGGCCCTCACGCGCGAAGTCGAACGAGTGCCTCCGCGGGCAGCGCAACGTGCGCCCCCCGCCGGCGAGCGGCTCCCCGCAGACGGGGCACGTGAGGAGCGAGATGCACGCGGCTGGAGCCCGGTCGCTCACGGGCGCGACAGGTTCACGTCCTTGCGGATGCTCTCCCGCCTCGGCGGGTACGGGAGGAACCGGACGCCGGGCAACTGCGCCACGGTGTCCGGCCGGAGCGTTTCCTGAGTCGCATCCACCTCCACCAGGACGCACGGGACGCAGCCCCGGAACGGCTCCGATTCGACGGCGAGTTCGATCCAGTCATCGCCCAGGCAGTCCGCGTTCGTCCGGGGAGGCGCGCCTCGGTCGGACCGGTGCAGTCCTGCCGTGGCATGGCCAACGGCGCGGCCACCGCGGCGTCCACGCCGACCGCGCCGCCGGCCGCCTCGCGCCGGGCGGCGCCCGGCTCGGGGACGAGGGCTACGGCCCGGTCAGCGTTCCGTCGCCGCTGCGCCCGCGTCCTCGTCACGCGGGTCGGCAAAGCCGATGCGGACTCCAGCCGCATCCACGAAGATCGAGTGCGCGCGGCCCTGGGTGCCGCCTACCCGGACGGTGTGCCCCATCGCCTCCAGAGCGCGGATCGTCTCGGGATCCGCGCCGGCCCGCTCGATACGGATCTCATCCGGCAGCCACTGGTGGTGGATGCGGGGCGCGGACACCGCCTCCTCGATGCTCATGCCGAAGTCCACCAGGTTCAGCGTGATCTGGAGCACCGTGTTGATGATCGTGCGGCCGCCGGGGCTGCCGATCACTGCGACGACACGGCCGTCCTTCGCCAGGATCGTGGGCGTCATGCTGGACAGCATGCGCTGCCCGGGCCGGGCGAGGTTGGGCTCGGTGCCGATCAGCCCGCGTTCGTTGGTGAGGCCCGGCGCGGCGTTGAAGTCGCCCATCTCGTTGTTCAGCAGGAACCCGGCGCCCGGCACGGTGATCTTGGAGCCGTAGCTGGCCTCGAGCGTGTAGGTGACGGAGACGGCCATGCCGTTGGCGTCCACCACGGAGTAGTGGGTGGTCTCCATGCTCTCGGCCACGAGCTCGACGTCCTCGGGCGAGGAGCGGGAGGCGCGCTCGGGATCGATGGTGGCGCGCAGCTCCGCCGCGTACTCCTTGCTGGTGAGCCACTCGATCGGGACCTCGACGAAGTCCGTGTCCGCCACCCAGCGCGCGCGGTCGCGGTACGCGCGGCGCATTGCCTCCACGAGGTGATGGATGTACTCCGCGGAGTTGTGGCCCATCGCACGGAGGTCGTAGCCCTCGAGGATGTTCAGCATCTGGATGAGCGCGATGCCGCCGCTCGAGGGCGGGCCCATGCTGATGACCTCGTAGCCGCGGTAGGTGCCGCGGAGGGGCGGCTGCTCCTTCGCCTCGTAGCGGGCGAGGTCCTCCTCCGTGATCCAGCCGCCGCCGCGGCGCATCTCCTCGGCGATCAGGCGCGCGGTCTCGCCCCGGTAGAACCCGTCCCGCCCCTGCCGCATGATGCGCTCGAGGGTGCGGGCGAGGTCCGGCTGCTTCCAGATCTCACCGGGCTCGTAGGGCGTGCCGTTCTTCGAGAACGCGGCCACGCTGGCGGGATAGCGCTGCATCGAGGGGAGCACGGCCTGGAGCGAGCGGGCGAGGCCGGGCATGACGGGGAAGCCGTCGCGCGCGAGGCGGACGGCGGGCTCGACCAGCTCCCGCCACGGCTTGGAGCCGTAGCGCTCGTGGGCGAGCGCGAAGCCCGCCACCGTACCGGGCACGCCCACCGCCAGGTGGCTGTCGTGGTGGAGGCGCGACGAGTACCGACCCGTCGAATCCAGGAACATCTCGGGATGCGCCCGGAGCGGGGCCTTCTCCCGGAAGTTGAAGCTGGTCGTGCGGCCATCCGGGAAGCGGATCACGATGAAGCCGCCGCCGCCGATGTTCCCGGCGGCCGGGTGGGTGACCGCCAGTGCGAAGCCGGTCGCGATCGCGGCATCCAGCGCGTTGCCGCCCGAGGCGAGGACGTCGCGGCCGATGCGGCTGGCGATCTCCGTCGCGGAGACGACGACGCCGCCCGTCGAGCGGACGAGCTTCGTGGGCGCGTCCGTCGCGCTGCGCTCGGGAGCACGGGCAGCCGCGGGCGTCGGGGCCGGCGCCTCCGTGGCGGGGCGGCACGCCGCGGCGAGCAGCGCGGCGAGCAGCAGCGCACGGGAGAGCAGGCGTCCCGAGATGCGGTGGATCGAAAGCGTACAGCGCATGACTCGCTTCCTCATCGGGTGTTCACGTCCCGCGCATCGCGGGCGGCCGTGGCCGGCGACGAGGACCACGCCGCCCGGATGCCGCGAGCGCGAGGCCGGCGGCGAGGCGGCGGGCACGCGGCGTTCGCGGCTTCGACGACGTCGCATGCTCCAGCTCCCTCCGGACTGCCCCGCGCACGGCGCGGCTCGGCGGGCATGATACGGCCCCGACAGGAGTGAGGCCAGTGCGGGGTCTGGGCCGTGGGAAAACGGGAGGACATCCTCCGGCGGACCGTCCTACCGCCGGCCGATCGGCAGTTGGGCGCCGAGGTGGAACGACCAGGCACGCCGCCACACCTCGCCGTCCTCCACCCGGGAACGGCGGAGCAGGCGGGAGTCCTGCCACTCCTCTTCCTGGATGATGTACGGGACGGGGAACAGCAGCACGTCAGCGCCCGCCACGACCTGCACGCGCGACCCGAGGCTTACCCCCACACCGCCGAGGAGGAACGGGACGCCGCGGTCCACTTCGACGCCTGCGCCGACGGCGACGCGAAGGAAATCGAGCGGGGGCGGAGCGAAGCCGGCCTGCACGTCCATCGTGCGAATGCCGTGCCCCCACAGCTCGCTCTCGTAGGTCCGACGGCGATGGACTCCGTCCGGCTCAACCGGCACCCCGAGGACGCACTCTTCGATGTCGGCTTCGCGGACCCCTGCGTAGCGCACGCGGAGATCCCAGCCGCGGCTCGAGCGCACGCCGACATACGCCTGCACGCCCAGCCCGGCGTGAACGTCCTCCATCCTCGAGCAGCTCCAGGCGAACGGCCCCGGGATCGCCGCGAGGATCACCGACCCACCGATGTAAACCGTCCTTGCCGGCGGCTGCGCCGGGTGCGCCGGGGCGCTTCCCGCGTGGCGCGCCGCCTCCTGGCCGGCCAGCGGCGTCGCCGCCATGACGAGGGCGAGAGCCGCGAGGAGCGGCCGTGGGAGGTGAGCGTTTCCGTCATGCATCCGCAATTCCGGCTCCGCAGAGAACGGCGGTCCGGCCACCGGCCATGGAAACGTTCGAACGGCTCCGGTTCGGACGGGGACGGCGTGCGCGGCGGGTCGACACGGGCCGGCCTCTCCCGGGATCGTCCGCGACCGTGCCAATTGGAGCCGATCTCCCCCCGGGACGACGCGCCCGAATTGACCGCGTGGCGACGGTGCCCCATCGTGGCGAGCGAGCGGTCCACCTCGCCCGGCCCGGGGTGCGGCGGCGTGGATCCGCGGCACGGCCCAGCGCCGCGCCGGCCGCAGCGGCGCGACGGATCGGTCCGACTCCGACGGAGGAGGGACGCATGGCGTTCACCCACCGGACCCTCTGGCTCCTGCTCGTGGCCATCGCCGCGGGCTGCGCGGGCGGCGCCCCACCCGCCAACGACGAGGGCGCGACGCGGGTGACGGAGTGGACCGAGGACTACGAGGCGATCTCGCTGCTGGGAGAGGAGCTGCGCGCGCCGGTGCTGCCGGAGGAGCGGCGGATCGAGCTGGAGCGCCAGCTCGATGAAGCGCGGGCCGCGTACGAGCGCGACCCCACGGATGCGGACGCGATCATCTGGCTGGGCCGGCGGACGGCGTACCTCGGTCGGTACCGGGAGGCGATCGCCATCTTCACCGAGGGGATCGCGAAGCACCCCGGTGACGCACGCATGTACCGGCACCGCGGACACCGGCTCATCACCGTCCGCGCGTTCGACGCCGCGATCGCGGACCTCGAACGCGCTGCCGCGTTGGTGCGTGGCAAGCCGGACGAGATCGAGCCGGACGGCATGCCCAACGCATACGGCCTCCCGACGAGCACGCTGCAGTCCAACATCTGGTACCACCTGGGCCTGGCGTACTACCTGACGGGCGAGTTCGAGCAGGCGCTCGAGGCGTTCCGCGCGTGCATGGAGGTGGCGACGAACCCGGACATGCACGTGGCCGCTGCGGACTGGCTCTACATGACCCTGCGGCGCCTGGGCCGGGATGCGGAAGCGGCGGCCGTGCTGGAGCCGATCACCGCAGACATGCAGATCCTCGAGAACCACGCGTACCACCGGCTGCTGCTGATGTACAAGGGCGAGCTGCCGCCGGATTCGCTGCTCGCCGACGACGGCGACTCTCTCCAGATGGCGACGCAGGGCTACGGCGTCGGCAACTGGTACCTGTACAACGGCGATCCGGAGCGGGCGCGGGAGATCTTCGAGCGCGTGGTGAGTCTCGGGAACTGGCCCGCCTTCGGGCACATCGCGGCGGAAGCGGAGCTCGCGCGAATGCGCGGGACCGCTACTGCGGCCGGCCGCTCCGCCGCCATGGCAACCGTCCCTCGATCTCGGCCGAAAGGGCGAAGCTGAGGAAGGTCCGGATCAGGACGACGATCGCCAGGATGCCGACGCTGCGGAAGCTGGGCTCGATGGCGACGGTGTGGATGATGTCCGCGGCGACGAGGAACTCGAGGCCGAGCAGGATCGAGCGGCCGAGGCCGACGCGGTAGCGGCGGTAGGCGTCGTCGAGCGTCGTCTTCGTGACGAGGTCGCGGACGAACGCGATGGTCCCGATCGCCGCGCCGACCACGATCGCCCCGATGCCCGCGACCTCGATGACGGCCGTGGCCCACCGCGCGATGTCGGTGTAGGCGGCCGACTGCGGCAAGGAGACCGGGCCGGCCACCTCCTGGATCACCGCACGCCGACCTGTCCCTTCACCGACTCGATCAGCTTCGCCGAGTCGTAGCCGATCCCATCCTTGAAGACGATCGTCACGTTGCGGATCTCGGCCGGCGTCGTGATCGGGTTGCCCCGGATCACGACGAGGTCGGCCCTCTTGCCCTTCGCGATCGAGCCGAGCTCGTCGTCCAGCCCCAGGATCTTCGCGCCGTTGAGGCTCATGATCTGGATCGCCTCGACGGGCGTGAAGCCGGCCTCGATCAAGAGTTCGTAGTTGCGCTGGTCGCCGAAGCCGGGCAGCGCGCCGCCAATGCCGGTGGGGTCCACGCCGGCGCCGAGCAGGCCGCCCGCCCGCACGAAGGCGACCTCGAACTCCTGCGCCTTGCGGAAGACCCGGGGCATGACGGACGTGGCGGCGTTGCGCGCGATCTCCTCGCGGGTGCGCAGGTACTCCTCCCGCGTCTCGGGGGACATGGCGTCCAGCACGCGTTGTTCGAGCGGCGGCCGGTTCGGCACGGTCAGCTCGTAGACCGCGAGCGTGGACGTCATGGCGACGCCGTTCTCGACCATCTCGCGGATGGTCTGCTGCACCTCGGGGCTGGACACCTCCACGTGGGCGAGGTGGCCGCGCATGCCCGCCGGGCAGACGTCCGGCTGCTTGTCCGGGTCCCAGTCGCTGTTGGTGAACAGCCCGTGCTCGAGGTTGTCGATCCCCAGCGCCACGGCTTCGCGGAACGAGACCGAGCAGAGGTGCCCCGTGACCTTGAGGCCGCGGCGATGCGCCTCCTCGATGGCGGCCTTCAGCTCCGCGCGGCTGATCTGCGCGTACGCCTTGAACCAGCTCGCGCCCTCTTCCGCCCAGTACGCGACGACGCGGCGCGCGTCCTCCGGCGCGTTGACCTGCATCATGTGGGTGCTGCTGCTCGGCCCGTTGAGGTACGGCCCGGTCACGAACATTCGCGGCCCCGGCACCCTGCCCTGCTCGATGGCGCGCTTGAGATTGAGCTCCGCGTAGGGCGACGCGGCGCCGGTCGTGCGGATCGTGGTGACGCCGCTGGCCAGGTAGAGGCGCGGCGCGCTGTAGGAGAGCTGGACGCTGCGGGCCGTCGTCGTATAGAACGTGTGGTTGTGCATGCCGACGAGGCCAGGGATCACGGTGTGGCCGCTCAGGTCCAGCGTGTGCGCGCCGGCCGGCGGGCGGACCTGCGCCGCGGGGCCGACCTCGACGATGCGGCCGTTCTCGATGATGATCGTCTGACCTTCCACGGGTGGCGCGCCGGTTCCGTCCACCACGCGCACGTTGGTGAGCGCGACGACGGGCGCGTCCACCGCGACGTACTGCCGGACCTCGCCCGAGAGCTGGGCAGGCGCCTGGAGGCTCAGGGCCGGGGCCGGAGCGAGGGCGAAGGCAAGGGCGGCGAAGAGTGGCGTTCTCATCGAGGGCTCCTGTACCGGGTTCCGGTTGCGGCCGTCGGTGGGAGAACCCGTGGCTCGGCCGGGCGCACGAACGCGTCCTACCCAACGACCGACTGGTCGCGGTTGCGGTGCGGGGCAATCTCGTCACGTGCGGCGTCCTGTCAAGGCGCGCGAGCGGACCGGCGGGTGGGCGGCTGTCGCGCCGACCCAGGACCGGGACCGCGGGCAGTGCGGCGAGGCGTGCGGGCCGGGACAGACGCCGTGTCGCGTGGCGCGGTGGCGACACGGCGTGACCGTTCGGGCACGGGAGGTGCACCGAGTGCATTGCAATCCCGATACGCGGAGCGGTGTCGAACGCGCCGCTCATCGTCCGATCATTCCGGCCGACGCACGTGCCACGGATCGCGGAAACGCCGGCGGCCTCCGGGTCGCCTGTTCCGCTGTTGGATCTGGGCCGCGCGCTGCGCCAGCAGCGCATCGCGTGCTGCCAATGGACGGGGTTCGACCGGCCGGAATGGTGGGCGACGGGCCGCGGGGAGGTCGCCCTGCTCGTCGACCGTGTGGCGGCGGCGCGCTTCGATGCACTGGCCGCGCGGCACGGCTTCAGGCGAGTGGTGCCGCCGTTCGGGCGCACGCTCCCCGGCATCGCCGAGTACCTGGGCACGGACCCGGTGACCGGCGTGCTGCTGTGCCTGCACGTGCACTACCGGCTCGTGGTCGGCCGCCACGACACGGCGCGTTACCGCTTGCCGGTGGAGCAGCCGGTGCTGGCCGAGGCGGTGCGTGCACGCCCCTTCCCCATCCCCTCTCCCGAGTGGGCGCTGATCCTCTTCGTGCTGCGCACCGCGCTCCGCACCCCGCAGCCGCGGCTGCTGCCGGCCACGTGGTCGGGCACGGCGGAAGCGCTCGAGGCGGACGTGGTGTTCAGTCGGCTCGAGGCCGCGTTGGAGCAGCACCTCCCTGCCGTTCCTTACCCGTGCTTCGAGGGGTGCCTGCGCGCGCTGATCGAGCGAGACGACGAACGCTGGCACCGGGAAGCCGCGCGATTGCGCGAGCGGCTGGCGCCGCTGCGCGAAGGGCCTCCCATTGCCGCGCTCGCCGCAGCCGCGGCGACACGCCTCGGCAGACTCCTCGGCCACCGCAGCTCCCTCGCCCGCGCGGGCAACGGGCGGGCACGCGGCGGCAGACGGCTCGCGAGCGGCGGCGTCATCGTGGCGCTGGTCGGCGGCGCTGGCGCGGGAAAGAGCAAGGCCGCCGCCGCGCTCGAGACGTGGCTGGCACCCGAGCTCAGCGTGTTGCGCATCCACGCGGGTCGCCCGCCGCGGTCGCTGGCGACCCTCGCCACCGGTGCGGCGCTGGAGCTGGTGCGTCGCTTCTTGGGCCCTCACGCAGAACGCAGCGCGATCCTCCAGCGGCTCTACACGCTGCACAGCCGCTGCACGGCGCTGGACCGGCTGCGCCTGTGCGCCAAGGCAAGCCGCTTCGCCGCGCGCGGCGGCATCGTCATCGCCGAGCAGTATCCGCTCCGGCAGGACACCTCCCTCATGGACCCGACCAACGCCGCGCTGGCGGCTGCCAGCCCGCAGTGGCCGCTGGTCCGCCTCCTCCCCCGCGCCGAGGAAGACCTCGACGCCCGCATCCCACCGCCGGACGCGGTGGTGCTGCTGCGCGTGACGCCAGAGGTCGCGGCGGCGCGCAAAGTTGGCGCGGACACGAACGACGCCCGCGAGTGCGACCCGCTCCTCGCGGACGCGGATTCGAACGGCGCGCGCGTCGTGGACGCGGACCGGCCGTTCGCAGAAATGCTGCACGAACTCCGCGAAGTGGTATGGCAGGCGCTGTGATCCACCGAGCACGCGGCGGGCTGCACGAGCTGGTCGTGACCCGGCCGTGCTGGCACCGGGCGCTGACGTACGCGGGAGGGAAGGAATCGCACGGGCGCCGCCGGGGATCCCTCAGCCGCTCTCCGCGACCTCGAACACCATCATCATCCCCGCCTCCAGGTGCTCCGCAATGTGACAGTGCAGCATCCAGCGGCCGGGGTTGGTCAGCTCGAGCAGCAGCTCCACGGTCGCACCGACCGGCAGCAGCACCGTGTCCTTCCACACCAGGTTCTCGTTCGGGACGCCGTTCACCGCGAGCACCAGGAACCGCTGGCCGTGGATGTGGATCGGGTGCTGCATCGCGTGCGCGGCGTAGCGGTTGTTCGTGAGCCGGATCTTCACCACGTCGCCCACGCGGAAGCGCCAGTCGATGTCCATGTTCTCCCGGCCGGTCGCCGGATCGCGCAGCACCCACTTCACCTCGCGGCTCGTCGCGATCCAGTTCATCTCCGGCATGGTCCCGCTCCACTCGACCGGGTTGAAGTAGAGCGAGTCCATGCGAACGAGCATGCCCATGGGGAACGGCAGCTCGCCCAGCTCGAGGGTGAGGACCAGGTCCTTCTCCACCGGCGCATCGAAGTAGCGGCGGTAGGGCTCGATCTCCGCGCTGACCGCCCGGTATGCGCGCAGGCGGGAGAACGCGGCGCCGTGGTCCGGCACTGCCGGCGCTTCGGCCACCCGGACCACGCCGAGCGTGTCCACTTCGGGGAAGAAGTAGCCGAAGAGGTGGTCGATGGACTGGATGCGGTTCTCCAGCACGGATGTGCCCGGCGACTCGAAGCGCACGTCCACGACGTACCGCTCCGCAGGCGCGATCGTTATGCTCTCGACCCACTCCTCGCGCTCGAAGCGACTCACATCCGAGGCGACGACCTTCATGCGCGCGCCGGAGAACGACACGTTGAACGTCCGCGTGTTCGCCACGTTCGTCAGGAAGAACCGCACCACCTCGCCGCGCCCGACGTCCAGCTCGTAACGTGGCTCGCCGTTGACGAGCAGCAGGTTGCCGAAGCGGCCCATGAGCGCGTGCGTGGCGTGCTCGTTGCCGTAGGGCACCAGCCCCTCGTCGGCGAGCAGGAGGTCGTCCAGCATGAGGACCTCCTCGCGGTGCGCCGGGCCGTAGTAATCGGGATCCGGCGAACGCACGAGCAGATTCCCGTAGAGCCCGAGGTCTTGCTGGATGTCCTCCCTGTGGTGTGGGTGGTACCAGTAGATGCCGGCGTCCGGGAAGGTGACCACGTACGTGAAGGTTTCGCCCGGCGGCACGGGGTCCTGCGTGACGTGCGGCACCCCGTCGTAGCGGTTGTCGAGGCGGATCCCGTGCCAGTGCACGGCGGTCGGCAGATCCAGCCGGTTGGTGAACTCGACGATGATGCTCGTGCCCTGGTCCACGTAGATCAGCGGCCCCGGGTACTGGCCGTTGAAGCCGTACATGACGAGGGTGCGGCCGCGAAGCGTGCGGCGCACGAGCCCGGCCTCGAGCCGGAGCGTGTCGCCGTCGCTCAGGCGGATGAGCTGCCGCGGGCGGGCGTCAGGGAGCGTCGCAGGGTCCGCGGATGGCAGGAACGGCGAGACGGCCGGCCGGAAGCGCATGAAGGCTTCCGGCATGGTGACCTTCGGGTGCATGGGCGGCACGATCCAGCCGTCGGCGGGCGCGCCGGCCGCCTTCGCCTCGCCGTGCGCCGCGTGGCCGTGCGCATGCGCGCCCGCGCTGTCGCGCCCTGCCGCCGCCGCGGCGAGGACGAAGGGCAGATCGTGCGGCTGCATGAGCATGCTGGCCGACTGGCCGCGGAGCACCAGCCGTCCGTTGCGCTCCTCCACGTCCGGGGCCGCCTCGGCCGTGACCAGCACGAGGAACTTGTTGAACGCGACCCGGCCTTCCGCCACGCCGTCGGCATCGAGTGCGCCGAGCCTCACCACGGGGTGCAGGACGGGCGTCGTCGCCCACGCCACGTACGCCGTGTAGGGTCCGAGGGACGACGGCTCGGGCAACCCGCGGGCGGTGACGCGCACCGCGTGCACGTGCTCGCCATCGCGGGTGACGGCGGTGCCGAACGGCGTGGGCACGGGACGGAGCTCGGCCACGCCGGACGCAGTGGGCGCCGCGTCCGTGGGCACCAGCTCGATGCAGTAGAGATCGGCGGCGGGCCGGCCGGGCTGGAGCCCCGCGCCCCCACACACGCCCTCGACCTCGCCTCCGCCTCCGCCCTGCGAGGAGGCCGCGGACGCGAACGCGGCGAGGGCGAGGAGCAGCGCGGCGCCCGCACGGTACCTGCGCGTGCGCGAGCCACGGGTCATGGCTGGTCGTCTCCCTCGCTGACCTCGATGCGAACGGTGTCCTGGGTCATCGCGCCGGTACGCTCCACCGCCGTCGCCGTCACCAGGTAAGAACCCGGCGCCGAGTAGGAGTGACGGCGGCTCCACTCCACCAGGACCGCATTCCCCAGGTCGATCCCCTCGCGTGCGCCGTCGCCGAAGTCCACCGCGAGGGTCTGGAGCCCGCTGCCCTGCGCACGGACGGCCACCTCGACAGTGTCGCCGACCGCGACGCTCGACACCTCCGCGCTCAACGCGACGCCGAGCGGCAAGCGAGCCGGTGCCTCGAAGACGTCCCCACATGCGGCGAGGGCCAGGGTGAGCAGGCCGATCCACAGGCGTCTCACGGGCCCTCCCTCCGGCATCCGCCCGCGCTCATTCCCGGTGCACCACCGTGGCACTGCGCTGCGCCGTCGGGAGCACCAGCAGCTCGAGCACGTTGACGTGTGGCGGCGCGTTCACCACGTAGAACACCGCGTCCGCCACGTCGTCACCGGTCAACGGCCGGAGCCCGCGGTAGACGTCGGCCGCACGCTCCCGATCGCCCTTGAACCGCACGATCGAGAATTCGGTCTCGACGAGCCCGGGGTCGATGCTCGACACGCGGATCGGCGTGCCCGTGAGGTCGAGCGACAGCGCGTGCGTGAGCGCGCGGACCGCGTGCTTGGTCGCCGCGTACACGTTCCCCTTCGGGTAGACCTGGTGCCCCGCGATGCTCCCGATGTTGACCACGTGGCCGCGGCCACGCTCGATCATGTGGGGGAGGAACGCGCGCGTCACGTAGAGCAGACCCTTGATGTTGGTGTCGATCATCCGCTCCCAGTCGTCCGGGTCGCCCTGGTGGAGCGGATCCAGCCCGACGGCCAGCCCCGCGTTGTTGACCAGCACGTCCGGGACCCAGCCCTGCTGGACGAGCGCCTCCGCCTCGCGGAACACCGCGCCACGGTCGCGCACGTCCACGGCGGCAAAACGTACGGGCGCGCCGTGCTGCCGCTCGAGCTCCGCCGCCAGCGCCTCGAGCCGTTCGATCCGACGGGCCCACAGCACCAGGTCCGCGCCCGCCGCGGCGAACCGCCGCGCGCACGCCTCACCGATGCCGGAGCTCGCGCCGGTGACGAGCACGGCGCGTCCTTGGATCCGATTCTGGCTGCTCATGACTCGATGCTCTTCGCCCGATGCAGTCCTGAGCCGAGAAGGAGTGGGGTTACCGCCGGTCGTCGAGCGGCGGCTCCCTGTCCCCGACCAGCGGATGGTAGACGACGCCCCGTCCCCGGCGCCGCTCGAACTCCGCACGTCTAGCCTCGGTGTGGGAGGAGTCGAGCATCACAGGTTCATCATTGTGGGTCATCGCCTCGACGCCGTCCAGCGAGCAGCGCCCCGGCGCTCCTCGCGCCGGGGCCGGCGAGCGCCACGGCCGTGGCGAGCGTCGTGGCGCCGGGACGCCACGTCATGCTCCCTCCTTCAGACACCCGGTTCGATCAACCCGAACGCCTGCGGCTCGCGGTCCAGCGGGCCGGCGATCCACACGCGCGCGCCGACCCAATCCTGGAGTGCCGCGGGCGGCTGGACGAGCCGGATGCGGCGGCCGTCCGACGTGACGAGCACGAGCTCCCCGTCCGCGCGCTCGAGCCGGCCGTCCACCGCCGGCTGGCCGTCCACCGCCGTGACGGCGAAGGACGCCACCTCCAGCGCGGGCGCCGATGCGGTCCCCTGCGTAGGACGCCCGCTGACGCGCACCTCGGCGCCCGCGAGCCGCGCCAGCGCATCGCGCTGCGCGCCCAGGAGCTCGATGTCCCCACCGCCGCCCGCCGGCCGCAGGACCACACGCGTGAGTGGCGCGGCGCCGACGACGGCGACGGTACCGCTCAGCGTGTCCACCGCCGCGGCCGAGGCCGCGTCCGGCGCGCCGCGCGCCGGCACGGCGCCGCTGTTGCACGCGGCCGCACCGCCCATCAGCGCCGCCGCGACGATGAGACCTGCACCCGTTACGCGCATCACTGGACCCTCACGATGTGGAGGCCGAGCGTCGTCGGCGGCGCGCCGCCGGACGCCGAGGCCAGTTCAATGGTCTGCGGCCCCGTCTGCGCGCCCGACAACTCGAAGATGGACGCGGTGCCCGCCCGGAGCGTCGGCACGGACACATCGAAGTCGCCGAAGGTGATGGCGCGGGGCACGAGGGGGTAGGGGTGCGGGAACGCATGAGGCTGGACCTCGTGCAGGTTGGTGAACATGTCGTACAGGTTCCAGCTCAACATGCGGAGTCGCGACCGCGCGGGATCGAAGCCAGGCCGATCGTCCAGCGCCAGCGCGAGCACGTAGTCCGCCACCATCTCCCCGAAGCTCAGCCCGGTCTGGGCCTCGAGATTCGCCACCCCGCGGAGGGAGGACTGCTGCGTCAGCGCTCGCAGGAACGCGGCCTCGTCCGAGGCGGTGTGGTCAACGGCCCAGCGCACGAGCGCCCAGGCGCTGCCGTAGAAGGAGAAGTCCTCGGTCCCCTCAGGCCGGCCGAGCGGCGTGGACGTCTCGTTCTGCTCCAGGTAGTCGCCGAGGCCCACGAACGCCGACCACATGCCGTACGGCGTGCCTGCACAGGCGGGGTCCTGCCGGACGAAGATCACACACCGCATGCCCACGGCGTAGGTGGTGTTGCCCTTCCAGATGAAGCCCAAGATCTCGCGCATGAGCAGTTCTTCGGCGATGCGGGCCGTGCCCTCCTCCAGCCACTCCTCCTCGGCCACGCCGTTGCGGGAGATCCGCTCCGCGAAGGACGCGATGTGCTTGACCTCGTGGCTCAGCACACCCCGGGTGTACCGGTACCACGCGTTGGAGCTGACGTTGAAGTCGAACGGATCGTCGCTCAGCACGGTCGGCACCGAGCCGTAGAAGATCTCCGCCTGGTTGCTCTGGCTGCACTGGCTCCGCGGGAAGAGGTCGCCGGAGAAGACGAACGCGAAGACGTTGCCGTTGAAGTCGTTGATGACCTTGCTGAACAGCATGTAGAGGCGCCCGTTGGCATCCGTGGCCGGGTCGAGCTTGAGCGGGTCGCCGAAGTACTGCGTGATGATGCGGTGGATCGTGTTGTCGTACTCCTCGCCGAGCTTGACATAGAGCGAGTCGATGCGCCCGGCCAGCGGCGCGTCGACGTCCTCGAAGACGACGGCGCGGGTGCCCGAGTACACCACGCGGCCCACGACCTCGATGGGGTTCTGGCAGAGGTTCGCCGAGTCGATGTTCGGGATCCGGAACCGCACCGTGTCGCCGACGGCGGGCGGCGCCGAAGCGGCGACGGCGGCCGCGATGCGTGCGTTGGCCGCCACGCCCGCCGCGTCCCGCGCCGCCGGACGCCGCGGCCCCACGCGCCGCAGCAGGTCCAGGTTCAGCGCGAGCATGCGCTCGTGCGCAGCGCCGCGCTCCCGCAACGCGCGCTGCAGCTCTTCCTGCGGGCCGCTCGCCAGGACGTGTGACGCGGGCTGCCGCGCGAGGAGCGCAGCGGCGACCATCGCGTCCGCCGCAGGCGGCGCGACGTCCGCGATCGCGGGCGCCTGGTCCGCCGCCGCCGAGCCGCTTGCGCCGCGGAGCCGGAACGCGCTCGTCGAGCTGAGCACCGTGCTCCGGTTGAACACGGCGATCACGTAGCGTCCGCCGTCGTTCGGCAGCTCGTTGCAGCGGACGGCGCTGGCGTCCGCGATCAGGACGGACTCGCCGGGGCCGAGCGAGCGCCGGGTCGCGACCTCGAGCGGATGGTCAATGGACCCGCGCGCGCCCGCCACCGTCACCACGACGGGCACCGGCCCGGTGGGGCGGCAGGGCAAGCGGTCGGCGTCCGGGACCGTGATGGTGAGTTCGTTGGGCGACGCCGCGGTCACGGCGGCGGCCACGCCGGCCACGGTCACCGTGTTCTCCGCCGGGTTCGCCGCGAACCCGCCGCCGGTGATGGTGGCGGTGATGCCGGGTCGTAGCACCGCCGGCGCAATGGAGGTGATGGTCGGCGTGGTCAGCGGCGCCGCGTCCACCGTGAACACCGTACTGCCCGCGCCCTCCACCGAGGCCTGCGCACGCTGCTCGCCGACCTGGACGCCGAGCACCCAGACCGCCTCGGCGCGGCCGTCCGGGCCGCTCGCGCCGCCGGAGATGGTGCCGCCTCCCGAGATGACCGTCCAGTTCACCGCAACGCCCGGCATGGGATCGCCGCGATTGTCCAGCACGCGCACGGCGAGCGATACGCTGGTGCCCGCCGTCGCCGAGATGGGGCTGGGGGTCAGCGGCTCGACCACGGCCGGCGTACGCGGCCCGCCAGGGTCGTCGCCACAGGCGCTCGCGATGCCGAGGACGAGGAGGGCGAGGAGGGTAGAGTACGACGCCGGGCGTTGAACGGGCATGCAACATCCTCCGCAGGACGGGTCCAGGCGCTCTAGCGTTGCGGGCTCCCATCCGCCGGCAAGGCCGGGGATCGCTGCTCGCGCCCCTAACCTGCCGGCCGGCATCGAATCTAGCCCTGCCGGCCGGCGCCGGGTAGTTCTCGCCGACAGGGCTCCAGGCCCGATCGCGCGGCGTTCGGACCGTCCCCATACGCGTCACGCGTCCCCGCACCGCACGCGGACGGGGTTCTCGGTACACGAAAAAGGGCGCGGAGCACGAGAGCTCCACGCCCCACGGGAGATCAGCGCTCGGACAGCGGCACGTAGTCCCGGGCGTCCGGCCCCGTGTAGATCTGGCGCGGCCGGGCGATCCGCTGTTCGGGGTCGGTCAGCATCTCCTGCCACTGCGCGAGCCAGCCCGCCGTGCGCGGGATCGCGAACAGCACGGGGAACATCTCGACGGGGAACCCCATCGCTTGGTAGATGATCCCCGAGTAGAAGTCCACGTTCGGGTACAGCCGGCGCGAGACGAAGTACTCGTCCTCGAGCGCGATGCGCTCCAGCTCCATCGCCACGTCGAGCAGCGGGTTGCGGCCCGTGACCTCGAGCACCTGCTCTGCCATTTCCTTGAGGATGCGGGCGCGCGGGTCGTAGTTCTTGTAGACGCGATGGCCGAAGCCCATCAGCCGGAACTCGCCCTGCTTGACCCGCTTGATGTATTCCGGGACCCGGTCCTTGCTGCCGATCTCCTGGAGCATGCGCAGCACCTGCTCGTTGGCCCCGCCGTGCAGCGGCCCGTACAGCGCAGCCGCCGCCGCGGCCACGCAGACGTACGGATCGGCCAGCGAGCTGCCCACGCTGCGCATCGCGTTCGTGCTGCAGTTCTGCTCGTGGTCCAGGTGCAGGATGAACAGCACGTCGAGCGCGCGTTCGAGCACGGGCTCCGGATGGTACCGCGCTTCGGTCATGCGGTACATCATGCTCAGGAAGTTGCCCGTGAAGCTCAGCTCGTTGTCCGGGTAGGCGTACGGCAGGCCCATGCGATGCCGGTAGGCGAAGGCGGCGATCGTGGGCATCTTCGCGATCAGCCGGATGATCTGCCGGCGCCTCGTCTCGGGGTCCTGGACGTTGCGCGCCTCCGGGTAGAAGGTCGAGAGCGCCGCAACGGTGCTCACCAGGATGCCCATCGGGTGGGCGTCGTAGTGGAACCCGTCCATGAACTTCTTGATGCTCTCGTGAATGAGCGTGTGGTGGGTGATCTCACGGGTCCACTCCCGCAGCTCCGCCTCGGTGGGCAACTCGCCGTGCAGGATGAGGTACGCGGATTCGAGGTAGGTGCTGTGCTCCGCGAGCTGCTCGATGGGGTAGCCGCGGTAGCGCAGGATGCCTCGCTCTCCGTCAATGAACGTGATGGAGCTCCTGCACGAGGCCGTGTTCATGAACGCGGGGTCGTAGCTGAGCAGGCCGAAATCGTCGTCGGATGCCTTGATCTGTCGGAGCTCCGCGCCGGGAATGTGCGCGCCGTAGGTGGGGTAGGTCCCGTACCGGATGGGCAGTTCGTAACGCTTGCCCGTGCGATTGTCGATGATCGTCAGGGTGTCCGCCATGCTCCGCCTCCAGTGTGCACCGCCGCCGTGCGCGGCCCGTGCCGCGCCGCCCCGGGTGATACCACCGAACACAGCGGCCGTTTCCCTGTCCCGCCGTCCGCATCCTCGTCGCCGACCGGGGCGGGAACCGTCGGTGCGGCTCCGGGCCACGGCCCGGGCGCTGACGGGGGGGCGGCGCGGCGGACCGGATCTTGCCCTGTATCCCGGCGGGAGTGCGGCCGGCCGCCGCGGGGTGGGGCCCGGGTGGTTGCGGGGCGTCGGCGCGCCGGCCCGCCTCCCTCATTGGTGCACGCACCCACTGCATTCCTCTGCATCCCGCTGGTCCCGCGGCCAGTGACTCCCCGTCGAGCCGATCTGGCCCGGCAACCCACCGGCGCTTGACGGCCTGAGCGCGAAGGGCCGGGGCCGGCCGCCGAACCGCGGGTGTCAGGGCGGAGCCCGCCCGGCGCGCGCCGCGGCCGGCTCCGAGAGCCGGGGTGCCCGGCTCGTTGGACGCGGGAGCCGTCCCCCCGTATGTTTGGACACATGCCGAACGCTGGTCGGGCCTACCGGGGCTCGGGTCTGCGAAACAGCCGGGCGACCGCGCTGGGGCTCACGGTCCTGCTGTTCCTGGCAGGGCTGGTGGACCTCATCGCCGGGCACGGGTGCCCGCACCACGATGCCCTGCCGGTCAGCCGGGCGGACGAGGCCGTGCATCCGGCCGGCCACGCCGGCGCCCCGGACAATGGTGCCGCGCCGGCCGACGCGCCGCAGCATGGGCCGTGCACCTGCGTCGACTCCTGCCCGGCCGGCATCGGCGAGCCTCTGCCCGTGGCCGCGGATGCGCGCCCGGTCCCGCTTGCGGAGCGGGGTTCGGTGCCGGGGCCGCGCGACCCGGGTCGGCTCCCGACCCGCCTCGTTCCCTACCTCCTCCCCTACGCCCACGCGCCTCCCCCGATCGGCTGATCTCAGCACGAGGTCGGTCCGTGGTGCGGCCGGGCGCGGCCGCACGTCGCAGACGTGTGTTCAGCCGAAGGAATCGGGAGGAGACTCATGCGCATTTCGATCATCGGGCGCGCGGGTCGTCGCGCGCCGTCAGCCGGAGGCGCCGTGCTCGGTGTGCTCCTGCTGGTGCTGTGCTCTGCCCTGCCGGCCGCCGGCCAGCCGAGCGGCCGGATCGAAGCCGTCATCTCGGCCGCATCCGGCGCGCCGCTCGCGGGCGCGGAGGTCCGTATCGAGCCCGCCGGCCTCGCCGGGGTGACGGGCCCCGACGGCCGGGCCGTGCTCGGGCCCCTCGCCGCGGGCGAATACACGATCGTCGTGCGCCTCATCGGCTACCGCCAGGCGCGGCGCACCGTCCGCGTGGACGCCGGCGAGACCGCCCTGCTCCGGATCGCTCTGGCCGATGACCCGATCCGTCTCGACGCGCTCGAGGTCGCCGTGCTCCGGCCGGACCTGCGGCCGGCCACGACGCTGGACGAGCGCCGCGTGGCGGAAGCCAACGCCCACGACCCGGGTGCCGTTCTACGTTCGCTCCCGGGTCTCGACGCGGTGCGCCGTGGCGCGCTGGGGTTGGACCCCGTGGTGCGCGGCCTACGCGAGACGCAGCTCGGCGTCTACGTGGACGGCGCGCGGAGTTTCCCGGGCGGGCCGGGTGGCATGGACACGCCGCTCTCCCACGTGGACCCGTCGGCGATCAAGTCCCTCGAGGTGATCAAGGGCCCGTACGCGTTGACGTGGGGCGCGGGCAACATGAGCGCCATCCGCGTCGAGACGCTGCCGCTGCCCGCGGACGGCGCAGCGCCGCTCCGCGGCCGGATCTTCAGCGGCTACGACTCGAACCTGGATGCCGCCGAGTTCGGGGGCGAGGCAACGGGCGTGGTCGGCGGCATCGCGTACGCCCTGGGGGGCGGCTGGCGGCGGGGCGACGACTACACCGCCGGCGGCGGCGCCGTGGTCCCGGCGCGGTTCCGGAGCGGCGAGGCCCGGGCGAAGCTCGGCTTCGCGGTCACCGCCAACTCGCGCCTCGTGCTCGCGGGCTCGTTCCAGGCGCAGCGTGACATCGCCTACCCGGGCCGGCCGCTCGATGCCGAGTACTTCGATGTGCTGAACGGCTCGGCCCGCTGGGAGCTGAGCCGGCCGGATGGCGCGCTGCGTGGCGTGGACGCGCTGGTCTACGCGTACAGCATCGACCACGAGATGAACAACGACCGCAAGCCCACGGCGCGGCCCGACCCGTCCCGCATGCCGCCGTTCCCGCTCGACATCGACACCTACTCCGGGATCCGGGTCTACGGCGGCCGCCTGGCCGCCCACCTCGACGCGGGCCGCGACTGGCGGCTCGAGGTGGGCGGCGACGTCTATCACGCGTCCCACGACGCGCGGCGCCGCACCGACCGGCGCGACACGGGCGACCCCGTCTCGCGCGACCTGATCTGGGGCGACGCGCGCATCGCCGATGCCGGCTTGTTCGCCCGGGCCGAGCGGCGCGTGGGCATCCTCGACATCTCGGCCGCCGTACGCCTCGACCGGGTCTGGGCCGATGCGGACAGCGTGAGCGAGTTTTTCCGGGAGAACGTCACCGGCGAACTCGAGGCGCGGGAGACCAACCTGAGCGGTGCGCTCACCGCGGCCGTGCCGCTCGGCACACACTGGCGGCTGTCAGTGGGACTCGGCTCGGTGGTCCGGACCGCGGATGCCAACGAGCGGTACTCGGACCGCAACCCGGCGCGCAAGATGCAGATCGGAGCGGAGTTCATGGGCGACCCGTCGCTGGAGCCCGAGCGCAGCACCCAGGTGGACCTGTGGCTCGAGGCCAACTATCCGCGGCTCGCCCTCTCGTTCAACGTCTTCGGCCGCCGTATCGACGATCACATCACCATCGAGCCGACCGACCTGCCGCGCCGCAGCGCCATGAGCGCGCCGACCGTCTACCGCTACGTGAACGGCGAGGCGACCTACTGGGGCACGGAGGCCATGGCCACGGTCCGGCTGCCGCATGCGCTCACCCTCTCCGCCGCGGCGGCGTACCTCTACGGCCGGGACGACACGCTGGACGAGCCGGCGTTCGGCGTGCCGCCGCTCCGGGGCGACGTGCGCCTGCGCTGGGAGCCGGGTTATCGGGGACTCTTCCTGGAAGGCGCGTGGCGCGGCGTCGCCCGGCAGGACCGCGCCGCCACCTCCCGCGGCGAAGTGCCGACGCCGGGCTACACCACGCTCGATGTGCACGGAGGCATCGAGCTGGGCCGCCGCATGCGCCTCCGCGCCGGCGTCGACAACCTGACCGACGAGTCGGTGATCAACCACCTGAACGCCACGAACCCGTTCACGGGAGCGCGGATCCTGGAGCCCGGCCGCGTCTTCTCCGTGCGCGCGGACGTGCGGCTCTGACCCCGGGACGCACGGGCGGAGCCAGCGCGTGGAGCGGCGTCGCCTCGACGCCGCTCCACGCGCACGTCCCTCTTCGCCAGCCGCGCTCCGCGGCGGACGCAGGGTTCCGGCTCGACGCTGCGGCGGGTATCCGTATCGGCCTTGCCAAACGGTGGGCGCTCCCCTACTCTACTGCTCGCCGCCGCATCCGTCTTTGGCGGCGCGGACGACGATCCCTGTGTGCGTCCGTCGCCACGTACCCTTTCCCCGTGGATTCCGCGCACTGCCGGTGCGGCCTTCGCCGGCGGTGCCGTGTCTCCCCTTTGATCGCGGCGCGCGAGGCGCCGCACGCCAGTGGCGGCATTCGCCGCCGAATCGCGGTCGCGGAGGGTGGGGCCTCCCGAGCCGTGATCGCAGGAAGAACGCGATCCCCTCGACCGGAGACCAGACATGCGAAAGACTCTGCTCGCCATCCTCTGCTTCGCCGCCCTCGGCGTGCAGGCGCAGGAGGCCCGGGCTCAGGTCCGCTTCGGTGCGCAGGCCAGCGTTGCCGACGACGTCGACCTCGGCCTCGGCGCCCGTGTGTTGTTCAGCTTGAAGCAGTTCTCGGAACGGCTGGAGGGGATCGCATCGTTCGACTGGTTCTTCCCGGACTCCGGCGCCGGCGTGGACTGGACGTACTTCGAGCTCAACGGCAACGTCGTCTATTCGATTCCTCTCTCCAACACGTCTGCGTTGCGGCCCTACGCCGGCGGAGGGCTGAACATCGCGCGTTCGAGCGTCGAAGTGAACGTACCCGGGCGGCCCTCCGCCAGCGACACGGAGATCGGGCTGAACCTCCTGGGTGGTTCCAAGTTCGGCTCGGGCCGTATCACGCCGTTCGCGGAGTTGCGTCTCGAGCTGGGCGGCGGGGAGCAGTTCGTCATCAGCGGCGGGATCCTGTTCTGAGCCGGGCTCGGATCTCTCGGCGCGTGGCGAAGGGTGGCCGCTGGAGTGTGCTCCGGCGGCCACCCTCGTAGGGCGCCGACCGTACATCCGTCCAGCCGTCTCTGGCCGGCCCCGTATGATCGGGGGACTCGACGGGCGCACGGCGCCCCTGACGCCGGCGTTCGCGGAGCGGCTCCCAGCGCCGTTCATGCCCGGCACGTGATGGCGCTCCGCCCCCGTCCGGTGTGGGGGGCGGGGGAGCACGCCCGCGGTACGCTCACAGCACGACGGCCCGCGCGATCACGAAGAGCACGGCGGCCACCACCGCGGCGACCGGGACGGTCGCGACCCAGGAGGTCACGATGCGCCGCACGGTCGTGAGGTTGAGGGCGGCGATGCCGTGGCCGAAGCCGACGCCGATCACGCCGCCGACCAGCGTGTGCGTCGTCGAGATGGGCAGCCCGAGGGAGCTGGCGACGAGCACCGTCGTCGCCGCGCCGAACTCGGCGCTGAAGCCGCGGGTCGGCGTGATCTCCGTGATCTGCCGGCCGATGGTCGCGATGACCCTGTGGCCCAGGGTGGCCAGGCCGAGCACGATGCCGCCGCCGCCGAGGAACAGCGTCCACGTCGGCACCCCCACCCGGCCCACCACCTCGGTGAATCCGGTCTGGTACAGAGTGACCACCGCCGCGAGTGGACCCACCGCGTTCGCCACGTCGTTGGCGCCGTGGGCGAAGGCGACGAAACACGCGGTCGCGATCTGGAGCAGTGCGAAGACCCGCTCGACGTAGGTGAACGTGCCGGCGTCCCGCGCGGGCCTCGTCGCCCGCACGAACGCGCCGGCGACCGCGCCGACCGCGGCGCCCAGCCCTGCGGCGATGAGCAGGCTCAACAGAACGGACGGGGCCTCGAAACGGCGGCTGAGGACCTTGTAGATGAACGAGAGCGTCATGACCCCGACCACGACCCCGATGATGTACGGCGCGTAGCGCCGCGTCGCGGCGACGGGATCCGGACTCTCGAGGATCAGCCGCCGTACCGTGATGAAGGTCCCGAACGCCAGCACCCCGCCGAGGAGCGGCGAGACCAGCCAGCTCATGACGATCTGGAGCATGGTGCCCCAGTCCACGCCGCGGAAGCCGAAGCTCACGATCCCGATGCCGAAGACCGCTCCCACGATCGAGTGCGTGGTCGAGACGGGCATCCCGAGAAACGTCGCGGCATGCAGCCAGATGGCGGAGGCGAGCAGCGCGCAGATCATGCCCAGCGCGAGCAGCACCGGGCCATCCTCACCCAGCGGTCCCGAGGGGTCGAAGAGCGCGGTCTCGACGATCCCCTTGCTGATCGTCTCCGTCACGCTGGCCCCGAGCACGACCGCGCCACCGAACTCGAACACGGCGGCCAGCAGGATCGCGCTGACCAGCGTCAGCGCGCCCGAGCCGACCGACGTCCCCATTGCGTTGGCGACATCGTTTGCGCCGATCGTCCACGCCATGTAGAACGCCGCGGCGAGGGCGATGGCGAGAATGATGAGCCCGACGGTCATCGGCGGGCCATCATGAGACGCAGCATGTCCGCCGAATTCTCGGCGTGGTTCGCCACTGCGCCGAGCACACGTAGGATGTTCATCCACATCATCACGGATACTGCACCGATCTCTTCCTCGTGCTCGAACAACACCTTCGAGGCGGTGGCCTGCCGCTGGTCCGCTTCCCACTCCAGGTCGGAAACACGCTTGATGCGCTCCATCATCTTGTCGACCTCGGCGCCGGCGAACGACGCCTCCTGGAGCGTCGGCAGCTCGGCCGCGGCCTCGAACCACGCCTCGCTCGTCCGGATCACGCTGTCCACGAGGTCGAGGACCACGCGCTTCATGGCGGGCGGCGTGGGCGTGCGCCGCATGGTGAGCAGCACGCCCAGGTCCTCTGCGGCGTCGGCCACGCGGTCCTGCTCTCTCAGGAAGAGCAGCACGTCGCCGCGATCGACGGGCAGGAACAGCGACTTGGGCAGGTGGTCCCGGATGTCGTTCTTGATCACATCCGCGTCGTGCTCGAGGCGGGAGATCCGCTCGTAGATCTCCTGCGTGCGCGTCCAGTCGCCCTCGAGGAACGCCTCCATCATGGGCCGGATCAGGACGACCGTGTCGTGCACCCGCTGCGTGTGCTCCGCCAGCGGCCCGAACGGCGACTTCGCGAACAGCCCGAGGATGGAACGCACGTGGCCCTCCCTCGTCAGAGCTTTGCGATCCTGACTTTCGGCGGCGGCCGAAGATAGCGTGCGTCGGGGCCCGTGGCCATAGCGGGGCGGAGCCAGGAGCCAGCACCGCCCGCTGGCCGGCGGCTCGCAGGCGACGAAGCCGGTGCGGGAAAGGCCGGGTCGGGCCGGGCGCCGCGCCCGCGGCACGCCTCTTCCAGGCGCCCGGCCGGCCTCGCCTGGCCGGATCGCCCGGCGGGCCGGCCCCAGGGAGCGGCGGGTCTTCACCCGCCCGGATCGAGCCGGTCGGGGTCGTGCCCCGCTCGACAGCCCGGCGGGCCCTGCGCCCGCAGGATCGAGCCGGTCCGCCGTGCCCGGCCCGATCGCGCCTCGGGTCGCGTGCCCGGCCCGGGGAACCGTCCCCCTGCACGGAGGAGCCCAACGATGGATCTGAAGGACTGCCACCGATGTCTGTGGGCGCTGGCGGCCGCCCTGGTCGCGGCGGGCTGCGGCTCGCCGGACGGCGGCGCGCCGTCCAACGGCCCCGCCCCGCCGGCGGACGCCACGGCCGTGCCCCCGCCATCCGTGTCCGCCGCCATGGAGCAGCCGGCGGCGCCAGCCGTGGACTGGACCGCTGGCGACACCGACCGCCCGGCGACGGCGGGCCGCATGACGACGCTCACGGCGGTGCGGATCGCGAGGCACGAGGGGCACGACCGCGTCGTCTTCGAGTTCTCCGGGAACGGCCTGCCGGGCTACCACATCGCGTACATCGACCGGCCGGTGCGGCAGTGCGGGTCGGGCGAGGTGGTGGAGCTGGCGGGGGACGGCTGGCTGGAGATCCGCATGGAGCCCGCCCAGGCGCACGACGACGCAGGCCGGGCGACGATCACGCAGCGCGAGCTCGCGCCCGGCCTGCCCGTCATCCGGGAGGCGGAGTTGACCTGCGACTTCGAGGGGCAGGTGACCTGGGTGCTGGGCGTGGCGAGTCCCAACCCGTACCGGGTGCTGGAGCTGGCCGCGCCCCCGCGCCTGGTCGTGGACGTGCGGCACTGACGCGGCGCCCTGGCCGCGCCGCCACGGGAGCCTCGTTCAGCGGGCGTTCGCCGCCAGCTCCCGCACGACCTCCGCCACGAGCTCCGTCTTCCGCCGGTCGGCCGCCCCGGCAGCCGCGGCCTCCAGCTCGGACGCCAGCCGCTCGAGCATCTCGCGGCGGGCCCGGCCGCTCGCCCGCTCGGCCCGGTCCAGCGCGACGCGGGCGGCCTGGATGCGGTCCGCGGCCAGGCCGTTGGACCGCTCGAGCTGGTCCAGGTACGCGCGCGCGAGGACGAAGGTGGCCGGCCACTCGAAGCGCGGTTGGCCCTGAGGGTTGAAGTCGCCGAAGCGCACCGTCTTCGCGGCCTCGATCTCGTTGGTCGAGAGGTAGGCGCTCGGCACCAGCTCGAGGATGTCCAGCCCGCGCGCGATCTCGGAGCTGTAGATGTAGCCGTTGTGCCAGTAGGCCGACCAGCTCCCCGCCGTCACCGCGGTCGTGGAGTCGACGGGCCCGCGATCGAAGAACGCGATCTCGATCGGGTTCCTCGGGTCCGTGAAGTCGAAGACCGAGACGCCGCCCTGGTACCAGCCCTGCACCATCACATCCCGGCCCGGGATCGGGATCAGCGAGCCGTTGTGCGCCACGCAGTTCTCCTGCGGGGTCTGCGCGGCGGGGATCTTGAAGTAGCTCTGGAAGCGCAGGCGGTCGTTCTCGATCGTGAAGATCGCGTTGGCTCCCCACTCCTTCGGATCCGTCGCGCGGCACTTGGGCGCGGTGCCGCCGCCCCACTCGTCCGTGAACACGACCTTCGTGCCGTCGTTGCTGAACGTCGCGGAGTGCCAAGCGACGAAGTTGGAATCGGCGACCGCGTCCAGACGCAGCGGGTTGACGGGGTCGCTGATGTCCAGGAGCAGCCCGTAGCCGATGCACGCCCCGGTGGCGCGACCGATCGCGGGATAGACCGTGATGTCGTGACAAATCGAGGTGAGGACGTCGTCCCCCCCGACCGCGCTGTTGATCAGGGCGGGCAGCATCTCGCGCAGCGCCGCGCTGTCGGCGGCCGTCGGCGCGCCGGATCCGCCGCGACCGGCCACGATCTGGGCGAGGAGCTGGTCCGTCATCTCGCTGGGCAGGACGATCTCCTCGCCGAGGAGACCGACCTCGACGACGAACATACCGCGCGCCTTCGCTTCCGCGATCTCCGCGGCGTCCGCCGGCGCCATGGTCGCGCGTCGCGGCGGCGGGAGCAGGCCGGCGAGGATGCGCGGGCTGCTCACCACCGCCGCCTGCTCCGGGTTCGCGAGCGGGACGCGGATGACATCGATCCGGGACATGACGGAGGCGCTGTCCTTCTCCGGTCTGGCGCTCGAGCAGCCCGCCAGCTCGGCCTCCGGGCGAGAGGGGGCGGTGCCGGAGACGTAGATGTAGACGTTCTCCCTGTCACCCGGGTGCTCCAGCACCGTGTGCGTGTGCGAGCCGCGGCACGTCTGCACGTTGGCGACGAGCTTCGGGCTCCGGATGTCGCTGATGTCGAAGATGCGGACCCCGCGCACCCGGTCCGGGCTGACGACCTCCGGGATCGGCGCGGTGCCGCAGTCGAGCCGCCCGGTGGTGGGACTCTCGACCGAGACGAAGAGCAGGTTGCCGTAGACGGACACGTCGTTCTGGTCGCCCGGACAGACGTGGGCCGTCACGAGCTGCGGGCGGCTCGGGTCCGTGACGTCCCAGACCAGGATGCCGTGGAAGTTCCCCTGGATGACGTAGTTGTCCTTGAACGCCAGGTCCGAGTTCCACGAGCCGATGAAGTCGGGCGGCGGCGGCGTGCTCGAGACCAGGCGCATGTTCCACACGGCCTCCTCCGCATCCAGCAACCCGCCCCTGAGCCCGACCCGCGGGTCGGGATCCGGCGGGCCGGCCTCCCGGACCAGCGTCGCGGGTCGCGGGGCCGGCGGCGGCGGTGACGACGCGCACGCGGCGGCGCCGACCAGCGCGGCGCACGCGAGCGGGAGGAGTCGGCGCGGCGCAGCCGGAGCGGCGCCGGGGTGCGAGGGCAGACGCAAGACGTTCATTGGCGGTTCCTTGCAGGGGTGACGTGTTCTGCGATCACGGCACGGCACTGCAATCACAACGTTCGACGGCCGCGCGTTGTTTCGGGGACGGTGGGCGCCGCGCAGCGCCGGGACCCGGGCCCGGATGGACAGTCACGGGTCCCGACGGCGTGAAGCGCCGGCGCTCGACGAAAAGGATCGCCCCACCCCGGCCTCAGAAGAAAACCGACACCCGCGCGAACCACAGCGTCCCGAACGTCCCGAACTCGGACTCGAGCGCCGGGGGAAGGAGCGTCGGCCGCGCGCCCACGGTCTGGACCGCGCCGGCCGAGACGTTCGCGTTCTGCCCGAAGTTCCAGGACGCGAGGGGCGTCAGTGCGGCGCTGCCGTCGTGCAGGTTCACGAGCGCGCTGAGCGAGATCGAGAGCCGCTCATCCTGGTCCACGATCCAGGAGGCGGCGCCGCCGAGGTAGTGGCGCGCGAGCAGGTAGGTCTCGCCGCGGGCGATGTGCGGGCTGCTGAGCTGCGCAAAGTACGCGGCCGGCTCCGTCACGCCGGTGCCGTTGTGGTGGTACTCGGCGGTGAGCCGCAGCCGCTGCGACACCCGATCGACGCCGAGCGTGACCCGCGGGCGATCGAGCTCGCCGTCGTCCAGGTCCCAGGGCAGCACGGCCTCGGCGCGCAGTGTCGAGACGTCCAGCACGTACGCGATGCCGCCGAGAACCATGAGCTGGTTCCAGAACTTGCCGGCCGCGGCGTACACGTCCGCCCTGGGCAGCTCGATCGTGGCGCGCAGCCCGGCGGACCAGTCCTCCGCGCGGCCGCGCGCGGCGATGACGCCATCCAGCTCCAGCCCCGCGGAGGGATACGCGAGCACACGCACCGCATCCACTCCCGGCTTCTCCTCCGTGTCCAGCTCGAACGGGCTGAACTGCGCCCACAGGTCGGCAACGGGGAACAGGTAGGCCAGCCCCCAGGTGATGGCTTGCCGACCGGCCGTGATGTCCGCCCGGCCAGCGCGGAACGTCAAGGCGAGCCGGTCGATGTCGTGCCAGAGCTCGATGCGTTCCTCGTCGAGCAGGTGCGTGGACAGGTCCACGGGACGGGCCGGTACCACGCTCACGCCGATGCCGGCCGCCTCGCCGAACCCTCCGGCCGTGGACGACAGGCGCGCCTGGAGCCGGTTGTGCACGTCGAGCGTGACGGCGTCGCCGAAGCCGATGCGCCACCGCAGCCGCGCCACCTGGCCGTGGAAGCCGGTGCGGCGGTCCACGCCCGGCGCATCGAAGCCGGCGTCGTGGATCCCGGTGAGCGAGCGGACGTAGCCGGAGACGCCGAGCGACGGCGAGGCGCGCGGCGACGTCGTCGTCACACCATCGCCGGACGCGGCTCCCTCCGCGCGCTCCGCCTGCGGCCGGGCCTGCGCAGGCCACGCGAGCAGCATGGCGACGACGAGCGACACGCACACACGCACGCGCCGCCCCCCGTCCCGTCGTCGCGCCCCGGCGGCCTGCACCATCACGTCACCGCGCCTGCGTGCACTTCGTGGTCCACGCGGCCGTCGCGCATGTACACAATGCGCCGGACACGGCTCAGCACGACGTCGTCGTGGCTCGAGAACAGGAACGTGGTGCCGAGGTCCCGGTTCAGCTCGAGCATGTGGTCGAGCAACGCCTCGGAAGACGCGCTGTCCAGGTTCGCCGTCGGCTCATCGGCGAGGATGATGCGCGGGCCGGTGGCGAGCGCGCGCGCGATCGCCACGCGCTGCTGCTGGCCGCCGCTCAACTGGTGCGGCCGACGGTCCATCGTTTCCGCGAGCCCGAGCCGCTCGAGCAGCGGCACCACGATGCGCCGCCGCTCGGCCGCCGGCACGCCCCGCAGCAGCAGCGTGAACTCCGCGTTCTCGTACGCGGTCAGCACCGGGATCAGGTTGTAGGCCTGGAAGATGAAGCCCACGTTCTCCAGCCGGAACGCGGCCGCCTCGCCCTTGCTCAGCCGCGTGAGGTCCCGTCCCGCCACCTCGACGGACCCGGACGTGGGCCGGTCCAGCGCGCCGATGATGTTCAGCAGCGTCGTCTTCCCGCAGCCGGACGGCCCGGCCAGGGACGTGAACTCGCCTTCCTCGATGTCCAGGTCCACGCCGCGCAGCGCGTGCACGGGCACGCCCTCCTGGTCGTAGACCCGCGTCACGCCGCGCACGCGGATCAGCGGTCGCGCGGCGGTGGCCACCCCCGCGCCCTCGAGCCTCGGATCCACCTTCGTCTCGCTCATTCGCCTGCACCCTACTCGTAGAAGCGCATCGCCTCGGCGGGCTCCAGCCGCGCGGCGCGCCACGCAGGGTACACCGCGCTCGCCACCGTCGCCACCGCGATAATGACCGATCCGAGGATCCACCGCGCCGGCACGATCGTGCTGTACATCACCATCTTCCCGAAGTCGACGCCGGACATCTCCATCTCCTCCACGCCCATCGAGGCGATGTCAATGCCGACGCTCGCAATGATGCGATGCCCGGCGTATCCGATGGCGAGGCCGACAGCCATGGCGAGCGCGGTCAGCAGCACGGTCTCGCGGAGCAGGAGCCGGCCGATCCGCCGCCCCGGCATGCCGAGCGCGCCCAGCAGGCCCAGCTCGCGCACCCGCTCTTTCACGGCCATGAGGAACGTGTTCGTGATCGAGAACAGCACGATCGCGTAGATCACGCCGAGGAAGATGTAGCCGAGCGCGTCGTCGATCTCGATCAAGGCGACCATCTCCGGCACCGCCTCGCGCCAGCTCAGGACCTCCAACTCCTGGCCAGTGCCCTCGGCTGCCAGCACGGCGCGCACGCGGGCGGACAGCTCCTCCGCGTCCGCCCCCGGTTCCGCGACGACGCCGATCTGCGTCGCCGCCCCCGCCATCCCGAACGCGCGCTGCGCGGCCTCGAGCGTCGTGTACGCGAACGTCTCGTCGATCTCCCGCGTGCCGGTCTCCAGGATCCCCGTCAGGTGGAACAGCGCCCGGGTCACCTCGCCGTCCGGCGTGGTGCCCGTGAGGACGATGCGGTCGCCCAGCTCCGCTTCGAGCCGGGCGGCCAGCCGCGCGCCCAGGACGAGCGGCGACCGCTCGCCGCCGGTCAGGAAGGTGCCTGCCGTCAGGTCTTCTGCGATGTCGCGCAGTTCGACCTCCAGCTCGGGCCGCACGCCCTGGAGGAGTACCGGCCGGTTGTCCGCCGCCGTGCTCGCCAGCCCGTTCACGATCACACGCGGCACCGCTGCACGCACGCCTTCGACCCCGGCGACCGCGGCCGCGACCGCCTCGGCATCGCGAACCACGATGTCGCTCGCCCGCGTCGCCCAGTACTCTTTGCCGTGGACGAGGACATCGCCGCCGGCGGCGATCGCGGCCTCACGCAGCATGCGGCCGTGGCCGTCGTCGTTGATGCCGAACGCGATCAGCATGAGTGCGTAGCTGAGCGCGACGGCGGACATCATGGTCAGCGTCCGCGCGCGGTGTCGCCAGAGGTTGCGCCACGCCATGCGCCAGAGCATCAGGTCCTCCCCGCGATGGTCGGCGCCGGGTCGATCCTCGCCGCGCGGACCGCGGGCCACAGCCCGCTGAGCAGCGAGACCAGGAGCATGACGACGACGGGCGTGATCACGTTGTCCGCGGTGATGACGAAGCGGATCCGCTCCGAGAACGCCACTCCCATGAAGGAGAACGTGCCGGCGTCCGTGAACATGCCCATGTCGAAGCCGAACCGGGCGTGGTACCAGCTCACCGGGAGCCCGATCGCCACGCCGATCAGCGCCCCGATGGCACCGAGTATGGCGCTCTCGACCAGGATGGTGCGGAGCATTCGCCGCGGGCGCATGCCGATGGCGAGCATCACGCCGAACTCGCGGCGCCGCTCCAGAGCGCTCATCCTGGCCGTGTTCACGATGCCGATGGCGGCGACCAGGTAGACGAGCAGGTAGACCACGACGTACGAGTTCCGGAACAGCAGGATCATCTGATTCAACGCGGGTGTGACCTCCTGCCACGGGCGCGCCACGAGCGTGGCGGGGTCCAGGCCCGCGCCCTCCGGGTCGCCCGCGAAGCCGCCGATCGCCCGAGCGACGGCCGCCGCCAGCTCACGCGCGGCGTGCATCTCCTCCGCCCGGATCATCAGCTCGTGGGCCTGGCCCTCCAGCGCGGCGACGAACTGCGCATCCTCGATGTGCAGGTAGGCGGAGAGGCGGTCGACCTGCGTGTTCGCCGTGCGCACGATGCCGACCACTTCGAGCAGCTCGTTGCCCAGCGACCCGTCCGCCGCTTCGAGGAAGACGACCAGTTCGTCACCCACCTCGACGCGGAGCTGCTGCGCCATGCCCTCCCCGAGCACCACCTCCCGCGGCGCACCGTCCGGCGCCGGCTCCGCCGAGAGCCAGCGGCCCGCGACGACGGCGCGCTCGATCGGCGTCGCCTCGGCTTCCGCGACCGGGTCCACGCCGATGATGCGCGCCACCTGCGAGCGCTGCTCGTTGCCCACCAGGCCGTAGGCACGGAGCCGGGCCGAGACGGCATCCACGCCCGGGACGGCGCGGACGCGGCTGAGCAGGTCGGCATCCAGCGGGAAGCTCTCGTAGATGCGGGGGCTTTCGACGTACGCGGCGGTGTGGACCTGCACCTGGCCCGTCTCGAACGCCGTGGAGCCGCGCACCGTCTCCTCGATCCAGCCCTCGAGCATCGCGAGCCCCCAGATCAGGACCGCGACCGCCACGGCGACCGCCGCCACCGTGAGGCCGCTGCGCCAGCGGTTCCGGCGCAGGTTGCGCAGCCCGAGCTTCAGCTCGATCAGCATCGCCCCGCACCCTCATCCGCCGGCCACGCGGCGCAGCCCGCGGCGGGTGAACAGGTCGTCGTCTACAGGCACGTCCAGCTCCAACTCGCGGTACTCGATCACGGTCCGCTCCGCCGGCGCGTCGGCCGGCTGCACCACCATCCGCATCGGCAGCGGCCTGCCGGCAACGCGCCGAACGTTGTCGAACGACATGGTGCGCACCAGCCGGTCGCCGTCGTAGAACTCGTAGCGCACCGGTATCCAGTCGTCCGGCGTGAGCAGGCACGCCACCCGCGTATACACCACCGGCGCGTCCGGTTTCGGCGTCAGCGTGACCTCGAGGTACCGCCTGCCATCCCGCTCGGCCCAGGCGAGCGAGCTCTCGTAGTCCTCCTCGTAGCTCGTCTCGCGCATGAGGTCATCGTTGGTGAGGTGGCTGCCCATCCAGCTCTCGGACAGCAGGCCGGTCGGGATGCGGATCAGCCGGTCGGCCCGCGCGCCGTAGCTCCACAGCCCCTCCTCCGTGCGCAGCGTGGCCGTCCCTGCCTCGCGGGCCGGCGCGCGGATCACCACCAGCGCCAGCTCCTTGCCCTTCGTCCAGCTCTCCAGCGTCAACTCGCGCGTGCCGCGCGCCCGCACCACGGTCATGGTCATGATCGCGTGGGACGAGTTGGCGCGGTACAGCTCATCCAGGTGCCGGATCACGTCGTCCAGGTCCGGGAGCGGCTGCGCGGACGCGGGCGTCGCCGGTGTGGCCAGCGCCGCGAGAACCGCGAGGGCGGCGACGGCCACGCGCAGCCAGGCGCCGGGGACGGCGCGCTGGAGACGGTCGTCGTACCTCTGCCGGGAGACGACGTGACGCCCGGGCACCCGCGGCGGCGCCTCGACATCGAGGGCTGCGTTCCCGACGCCGCTCCGCACGTGAACAGGGACCCTCAGCGCGCAACACCCCGCGCACCGGTCCCACCGACTCGGCTTCGCACTCATGGGATCCACCCGCATGCTCTGCTTCCGACGGCCACACGCCGCGCCCGCCCCGCCTCCGCTCGACCATGCGCAGTTGGCACACGCGGTGGCGGGTGTCAAGCGCGGGCTCCTCCGCAAGATCGGCGCATCGCGCCATGGCAGCGCCCCGCCGCGAGGTTTTCTTGCCAGCACGGGCGCCGCTGTGCGACCCGGCCGGCGCCGCCCGGCGGCCTGGCCGCGGCGGGGCCGCCCGGTGGCCGCCGCCCCGGCCGGTCCGCAGCCCGCGCCGGCGCCCAAACGTCACACTCGCTGGCCCGGCCGCCTCGAGATCGACGAATGGGATCGGTATGCGACTCTTTCGTCACACAGATACACGGACAGCACACGAATGTGACGAAATGGACACGGCGGCAGCCCGCCGCGAGCGGACCATCGCCGAGCTGGCCAGCCGACAGCGCGGCGTCGTGACCGCGAGCCAGCTACGCGCCGCCGGTTTCGACCGTCAGGCGATCAAGCGGCGGCTCCGTGCCGGCCGACTGCACCGGCTCCACCGCGGCGTGTACCTCGTGGGCCATCGCGTGGCGCCCGCGGGAGCCGCCGAGCTGGCAGCCGTCCTCGCGTGCGGCGCCGGGAGCGTCGTGAGCCATGACACCGCCGCGCGGCTCTGGCGCCTTCCCGCCTTCCTGGACGGGAACGGGCCGATCCACGTCACCGTTCCGGGCCGCGACGCGAGGAGCAGGCCGGGCGTCGTGGTCCACCGCGTGCGCGCGCTCTCTCGGCGCGACGTACGCCGCGTCGACGGCATCCCGGCCACCTGCCCGGCGCGCACGCTGCTCGATCTCGCCTCGGTACTCCCGCTCCACGAACTCGAGCTCACCCTTGCCGATGCCCGGGCGCTCGGGCTCGTGAGCGACCGCGACCTCTCGGATGTGCTCACGCGCGCCGGCACCAGGCGAGGCGCCGGCGTGTTGCGCCGGTTGCTCGAGCTCGAACGGAGCGACGGGCTGAGCCGGTCGGAGGCGGAGCGGAGGCTGTTCGCGTTGGTCCGAGCCGCCGGGTTGCCGCTTCCGAAGAAGAACGCGCGCGTCGGACGTCTCCAGGTGGACTTCCTGTGGCTCCGGGAGAAGTTGATCGTGGAGGTCGACGGCTACGCCTACCATTCGAGCATGCGTGCCTTCGAGCGGGACCGCGAGCGCGACGCGCAGCTCGCTGCACGGGGCCACACCGTGATCCGTGTGACCTGGCGACAGCTCAGGGACGGACCCGAGGCGGTCGTCGCACGGATCGCGGCGGCGCTGGTGGTTCGGTCACGGTGAGGCGCCGCTCCGATGTGCCTGGGGAGACGGATGGACCAGACGGAGTATGTCTGGGATCTCGTGGTGCGCTCCGATGTGCGCGCCGAGACGGGTGTATCGTGGCGGCTCCGTCCATCATGAGTACGGCCGCTCCGACCCGCACGGAGACGGAACAGCGCGGGGTGCTCGATGAGGCAGACAGGTGGCTCCTGGACGAAGCGCAGGCCCGGCTGGCGAGGTGTGCTGTCGGGGACAGATGAAGGGATGGGCGCTGGCTGGGACCCGAAGCCCACCTGCGCCGCACCGGTGAAGGGCGGGTGCTCGGCCACCGCCGCGACGTACCGGTCTCGCCGAACGTCCGATACTCCGTCTCGCCGGAACGATCGGAGATCGGTACCGGAACGAATCGCTGCGGCACGATCCCTTCTGCGTGCGGGCCGGGCGAGGCCCGCGCGGCGCCGGGCTCCCCGGCAGCGCTGAGCGACACCTGAGAAGGGAGACGACGATGGGCACGCAGCGGAACAGGGCGTTCCGAAGGTACGCGGCGGCGGCCGCGATTCTCACGGCATCACAGGCGGGCTGCGAGCGCACGCCGGGGACGAACGAGCAGGGAATGCAGGAGACCGGGGCGCCGGCGGCAGCGGAGCGCGCGGCGAACGGCGCGATCGCTTCGTCGCCCGGTAACGCGCAGCCGGAGTTCGACCTGGTGCTGACCGAAGTGCGCCGGGAGGGCGACAACCTGGTCTTCGTGGAGAGCGTCTCGGGCCGCGCGGGCCAGGCGGTGCCGACGCCCGTGGGTCAGATGGCGGGCGCGGAGGTGTTCAGCTACGTCTGGCCGGTGAGCGTGGACCCTTCCGCGGTGGGCTTCGAGGGCGGCACAGGGACGCTCGCGCTGGCGGCGACGGCGCACCCGGACTTCGACGACACGCCGCGAGAGGACGAAGACGGTGACGGCAACCCGCGCAACGACGGCCGGCTCTGGCACAGCCACTGGGTGGTGCTGGTGCCCGATGAGGCGTGCGGCCCCGGGAGTCTCAAGGTGCGAGACATCCCAGAGGGCTCGAACCCGCGCCTCCCGCCCACGTGGCCGGGCCTGCCGCTGTTCATCGACAGCCCGGGCTACGAGCCGCAGTTGACGGAGTCGGAGATCCGGGTGGAGGTGCCGCTGCGCTCGGTCGGCTTCCCCGAGGCCTTCAACTACGACGGCGTCACGGCCGCGCTGCGCGTGAACGCGAGCGTGCACGACCCGTTGCTGTGCGTGACGGACGTGTTCGACGTCGCGTCGGGCGACCTCTCGCTGCCGGGCGAGGTGCGGTGAGAAGGGTCGGGGCGTGGGAGATCGGTGCCCTGGATCGTGCTGGAGCCCGTCGTGTGTGGGCCGGCACACGACTCGCGAATGCGGAGCCGGCCCGATCCCAGCCAGGCGGGGACCGACGTGGCGTACACTGTGCTGTGGACGCCCGTCGCAGACCCGCTCGGGTCGCAACAGCCCGGGAGGCGGACATGCGCGTGATCATCCTCATCGCCCTCGCCCTCACGGCCGCCTGCTCGAACAGCTCGTCGCAGCCGCCACAGGTCTGCACGAAGATCGGCTGCGAGAGCGGCCTCCAGGTGGAGCTGGGCGGCGCGCCGGTCGGGCCGTTCCGCGTGGAAGCGCAGGCGGCTGGAGGCGGCGCGGCGCGGGTGTTCGAGTGTCCGGCCGGCCAGCGCTGCGAGATCGCGTTCTTCGCGGACTTCACGCCGGCGGAGGCGACGGTCCGCGTGATCACGGGCGGTCGGACCACCGAGCGCACCGTCCGGCCGACGTACGAGAGGGTGCAGCCCAACGGGCCCGGCTGCCCGCCGATTTGCCGGCAGGGCCGCGTGCGCGTGGAGGTCGAGGGCCCGTGACCCCCGAGCGTGGCGGGAGGTCGGCGGGACGCTGGCGGGCACGCGTCACCGCCGCCGTCGCGTGTCGGCGCCGGAGCAGCGCTCACCGGCGCGCGGTGGATCCGTTGCCAGCGCGGTCGCCATCGCTCTGCGGCGGCGGAACCCAGGGGATGCGCGTCCGCGCCATCGGCGCGCCGCACGCTCTACTCCACACGCAGCGCTCGCATCGGGTCCACCCGCGCCGCGCGGCGCGCGGGCAGGTAGCTGGCAAGCGTGGCGGTGACCGCGAGCGTCGTGAGCACGCCCAACGCCGCCGCCGGGTCTCCCGCCGTACGCACGAGGAGCGCGCTCCCAATCCCCGTGAGCGTCGCATGCCGCGTGTACGGCACGTAGGCGAGCAGCGCTCGTTCCTTGAGGACGCCGAGCACAGGGACGTCCCTGGCTACCGCCGACCACCTCGACCACCGGCCCGTCCCGATCCAACCGGAACCGCGTGCCGATCGGGTCGCGGCCCGGCGCCAACCGTCGGGCGAACGACTCGTTCACGATCACGGCTGTGGCGCCGTGGGCGAAGTCTTCCGGGCCGAACTCCCGGCCGCGGACGAGCGAGATGCCGACCGTGCGGAAGTAATCCGGTGCGGCGTTCACGCTGACCGCGACCAGCCCCCCGACCGCCGCTTCCGCGAGACCCTCGCCCGGCGCCGGATGGACACCCCAGAGGATCGCGCCGCCCCGGCCCAGCGGCGCGTACGCCGGCACGGAGACCGAGACGACGCCCGGCAACCGCGCGATCCGTTTCCGTAGTTCCTCGTAAAATGCGGCCTTGCCTCGTCGTCGTAGCGCTGCGTGCCGAGATCGAACGACACGGCGAGCACACGGTCCGCGTCGTAGACGACGTCCACGTCGCCCGTCGCCTGGAGCTCGCGCACGAACGACCCGCCGGTGGACAGCAGCGCGACGGACAGCGCGACCTGTAGCGCAACCAGTGCGCCCTGGAGCCGGCTGCGCCGGAACACGCCTGCGCCGTCACCCGCCCGCGCGAGCAGCGGGTTCGCGGCGTTCGCACACGCCACCACCAGCACCAGCGCCGTCACCGCCCACGAGAGCGCGATCAGCGGCATCATCCAGCGCAGATCCCTCAGCGGCATCCAGCCACGCAGCGCCTGCGCCTCGATGCACAGCGGACGGGAACGCTCCGGCTCCAGCGGGTCCAGGCGGGCCGCGATGGCGGACACTGCCGCCTGCTGGACCGAGACGCCGTCGGCGAGGCGCCCGATCAAACGGAACTCCGACGAACTCCGGTCGCTGAGCGGGTCGAAGCGCACGGGCCACGCGACCCGCTGCATCATATCGGCACCCACACCTCCGCCGGATGCTCGATCGCCGTGCCGACGAACCCCGGCGGTGCGACGCCGACCACCACGAAGCCGTGGCCGGTGAGCACGATGGTCCGGCCGATGATCCCGGGGTCGCCGCCGAACCGTCGCTGCCAGAGCTCGTGGCCGATCACCGCTACGGCGTGCGCGCCGGGAACCCGGTTCTCCTCCGGCAGGAACGCCCGGCCGCGCACGGGAATGGCGCCCAGGACCCGGAAGTAGTTGTCGCTCACCAGCACGCCGAGCACGCGCTCCGGCTCGCCGCCCGAGGTCAGCGAGAGGTGCGTGTCCAGGTATGCGGCGATGTCCGCGATCCCGGCCGCCTGCTCCCGCAGGTCCACGTAGTCCGGATAGGACACCTTCTCGAACGGGCCGGAGTTCACCAGCCATACCAGCCGATCGGACGCCGGCACGCCGGGCGGCGGGCGATCCACGAGCGCGTCCAGCAACCCGAAGGGCGCGGCGTTCGCACCGATGCTCGGCGCCAGCAGCAGCACCACGACCAGCGCGAAGCCCGGACTGCGGCCCCAGACACGCGGTGCGTAGCGCGCAGCCGCTCGCGGATCTCGGCAACGAATCTCACCGCCCGCCCCCGGGCACACCATTCCTCTAGATACTCTGGAGGAGAATGCGCGCCGTTTCTTCAGATTGTCAAGAGAAGTGGCGCGGTTTCGCAGGCAGGCCGCCGTTCGCTGGCCGGGGAGCCCGCCCGCTCGCGCGACGCGGCCTCCCTGGCTAGGTTGGTCCCCGCGAACAACGGGAAAACCTCGACGCCGAGTCCCGAGCAACGATGCTCCCGACAGCGACCCATCGAAGCGGAATCCTCGCTTCCGCCCTGCTCGTCGTCCTGGCACTGACCCTCGCCGCCCCGCCCGCCGCCGGGCTCCAAGCGGGCGACGGGCTCACCGTGGTCAGCTACAACATCCACGCAGGAAAGGACGCCGAGCAGCGGCCGAACCTCGACCGCGTGGCCGCGGTGCTGGACACGCTGGGCGCGGACATCGCGCTGCTCCAGGAAGTGGACCGCCGCACGGCGCGCTCGGGGGGCGAGGACCAGGTGGCGGTGCTGGAGCGGCTGACGGGCATGCGTGCCGCGTTCGCGAAGAGTCTGGACTACCAGGGCGGCGAGTACGGGATCGCCGCGCTCTCGCGCTGGCCCATCGAGAGCGTGCGAGTTCTCCCCCTCCCCACCGACCCGCCGCTGAAGCGCTCCAACGGGTCCGAGGATCCGCTGGTCGCGCTGTACATCGTGGTCGCCACGCCGGCCGGGCGTGTGCACGTGCTCAACACGCACCTGACCGCGGAAGGGCCGGGCACGTACCGCAAGCAGCAGCTCGTGGCGCTGCTCGCCCATACGCGGCGGCTGGTCCCGTCGGCTGAGCCGCTGATCCTCGGCGGCGACTTCAACGCGCGGCCGGACAGCGACGAGATCGCCGCCACGTCCTTGGCGCTCGAGGACGCGTGGGTCGCATGCGGCCTGGGCGCGGACGCCGGGAACACCTTCCCGGCGCACGCGCCCGACCGTCGCATCGACTACGTCTTCCTACGCGGGCTGCGGTGCGATGCCGCCCGCGTGCACGCCACGACGGCCTCGGACCACCGGCCGGTCGTGGTGCGGCTACGGCTCCGCTAGTCCTCCGCCTCGCGCGGCGTGAGCTCCAGCCGGATGCTCGTGTAGTACAGCGCCGTCTTGGCCTCGAACCCGGACTCGGAGCCGATGAACACCCACAGCCGGCCGTCTGCGTCCGTCGTCGCCGTCAGCTCCTGGTCCGCGGAGTCCAGGGTCTTCAGCTCGTAGCGCGGGTCGAGACAATCGGTGTTCGAGTTGGCGATGTTGCCGAGCACGATCGCGTCCTCGCCCGGATCGAGCTGGTTGCCCTTGTCCAGGTCGAGCCGGACCATGCCCTCCGAGTCGATGACCGTGTCCGGCTCGACCGCGGAAGCGCCCGCCTTGATCACCACCGACTCGCCCGGCGCTCCGCCGACGCCGAAGCAGCCTTGCGGGGCGTCGGTCGCGAACTCGACGCGGACCGCGATGGCGTACTCCGTCTCGGGCGCGAGGCCGGTGAGCTGCCGCTTCAGGAACATGAACAGGTCGTCGCTACGGTTGAAGCCCGAGAGCAGGATCCCGCGGCGGTCCTGGTCCAGCGGCTCCGGCAGCGTCTCGTGCCTGGCGACGAGCTCGTACGCCTGCTCTTCGCCGGCAGGGTAGTCGGCGAAGCCGGGGGTCCAACCGTGCGTGCCGCTGTTGAACTCGAACTCGAAGACGCCGTCCTTGCCGTCGGGACGCGCAGGGTCGTCCTCGCAGGCGAGGATCGGCGCGAGAGCCAGCAGGATCGCTGCGAGCTTCGATCGCATCGTCTCGTTCTCCCGTTCCATGCATGGACAGGGCCGCGCCCGGCGCCGCGGCCTTCGTTCAGGCCCAACGCGCCGGCGGGGATCGGGGTCACCTCGGCGTCTGGTGCACGGGAGGCGGCCGACGATGCTCACGGCGAGCGGGGCGGCGCGAGCGGCGCGCCGTCGGCCCAGCGCCAGTGCTCGAGGATCAGCTCCGCGCGCGGGCCGAAGCCATCGGCGTACTCGCCGGGATAGCGGGCGAGGATGTGGAACCAGCGCCCGGCGTGGCGGCCGAGGCCGGCGAAGCCGAGGATCCAGCCGCCGCGGGGGTCGCGTTCGGCGATCCGCCACTGCCGTACGGCCCAGTCCGGACTCGTCTGGTCAGATGCGACGACGGTCCCGCCGGCGCCGGCGGCGCGCTCCGCGCGCGCGGCGGCTTCCGCCTCCGTCGTGCCGGCCGGGTACGCCGCGACCTCGAGGAAGGCGTCGTCGTTGCGCACGCCGCCGAACGCCGCGATGAAGCGCACGGCCGGGTCGCCCTCCCCTTTCGAGGTCGAGCTCTCCACGACGAAGTCGCGTGTCGTGTACGTGGTGAACGGCAGCGGGAAGCCGTCGGGAGCGCGCACGAGCGTGAGCTCCACCGGCTCGGCCATCCCTTCGAGGAGGAGCGTGTCGGTCCGCGCCGGCGGACGCGCCGCCACCGTGTCCGTCGTGTCCGCGTCCACCTGCGCGGCAGCGTCGGGGCCAGACGGCTGGGCACCGCCTGCGCCGCCGCGCTGGTTGGGCTCGACCACGCACGCGGCGAACGTGGTGAGGACGAGGAGTGAGGTGGTGATGTGCCGTCGTCGCATGAGCGCCTCCGGGTTCGCGTGGCCGGCTCCGCCACGTGCGTACGAGCGTCTCCAAGCGAAGAACCACGGCGGCTCGCCCGCGGGTCACCGGATCCGCTCCGCCGGGCCGGCAGGAACCGGGCCCGGCGGGCGGGCCTGACCCCCGCGCCCTGCGGGATCCGCAGACCGCTCTGCCGAATCTGCACGGATCCGATCCGTGCAAGTCGCGTAAAGTATAGCAGTTGCGCGGTTTTTCGCGTGGTACGGCCCGTGCCCATCCGGTGGCGCGACAGCCACACGTCCCGGGGAGCGGACACGAGCGACCCAGGGACCGAACCGTAGGAGGAGGGAACGATGGCACGATTCAGGACCATGGCTGCGACTCTGGCGCTGGCGGCCACCACGATCGCCGGGGGCGCGTGGGCGGACGTCCTCGGGCCGGCCGAAGCGGCTGCTCAGACACCGCGCCCGCAGCAGGAACGGCCGGCGCGCCCCGACGGACCGTTCGGTCCGGGTCTGCTGAACCTGCCCGAGGAGCTCGAGTTGACGGACGAGCAGAAGGCGCAGATCGAGAAGATCCGCGCCGAGCTTCGGGAGAAGAACCGGCCGCTCGTGGAGCAGGTCCGGTCCATCGTCGGCGCACCGGACTCTGCCGCGGAGCGCGGCGATCGCGCGCGGCGCGGCCCCCGCATGCAGCGGCTCAGCGCGGAGCAGCGCGAGAAGCTTCGCCCGCTCTTCGAGCAGATGCGCGAGAACCAGCGCGCGGCCCTCGAGCAGGTGATGACGCTGCTCACCCCCGAGCAGAAGGACAAGCTCGAGAAGCTGCGCGCCGAGCGCGCCGAGCGCTGGCGGGAGCGCGGGCCCCGCGGCGAGCGCGGTCCTCGCCGTCACGGCGGGGCGAAGCCGCAGCGGAGCTGACCCGTGTTGCCTCCCCTCCCCCGCCCTGGCCCAGCGGCCGGGCGGGGGGCGGCCCGCTCCCTCGCCCTCGCCCCACCTGCGCGAGGGCGAGGGGCTGAGGCAATGGCGTTGCCGGACGGCGTGACCTCGCTCCTCCCGCGTGCGGGTGAGGGCTGACAGCCCGCCGATCGCCGTCCTCCGCACAGCACTACCCAGGCTTGCCTGCCCACATAGCGCCTCCGAAACCACGCGCGCCGTTCTCCACCCCATCTGCAGAATCTGCAGACTCCTGCGGATTCCACAGCCGCCACGGCGCCTCTGCGCGGCGGAAATCCTTGCAGCTCCGCGGTTTCTCTGAGGTACGCCTCGTGCCACCCGCATGCAGCGCTGCTGACCGTGTCCAACCAGCGAATCCGACCGTCGGGAGAACGACGATGAAGAAGAAGATCCTGTGGGGCGTTGCCGGCGCCGCGGCCGTCCTGCTCCTCGCCCGGGTGGTGCTCGGAACCGGCCGCGAGGCGGCGGCGGGGTACCGGTTCGTCGAGATCACGCGCGGCGACATCGAGGCCGTCGTCACCAGCACCGGCACCCTCCAGGCGACCGAGACCGTGGAGGTGGGGACGCAGGTCTCCGGCCAGATCGCGGAGATCCACGTCGACTTCAACGACCGCGTCGAGAAGGGCCAGCTCATCGCCCGGATCGACCCGCGGCTGCTGCTCCAGGAGGTGCGGGCCGCGGAGGTCGCCGTCGAGCGCAGCCGGGCCGAGCTCGAGCAGGCGAAGCGCCAGTACGAGCGCATCGCCATGCTCCACGAGCAGAAGGTCGTGACCGACAGCGAGCACGACGCCGCGCTCTACAACTACGAGATCGCCCAGGCGGCGTACGCGTCCGCGCACCTCAACCTGGAGCGCGCGCGACAGAACCTGGCCTACACCGAGATCCGCGCGCCGATCTCGGGCGTGGTCGTCGAGCGGAGCGTGGAGGTGGGCCAGACGGTCGCCGCGAGCATGACCGCGCCCAAGCTGTTCGTCATCGCGAAGGATTTCTCCGAGATGGAGATCCTCGCCACCGTGGACGAGAGCGACATCGGGCTGATCCACGAGGGCCAGCCGGTGCGCTTCACCGTGCAGGCTTACCCGGACACCCAGTTCACCGGCACGGTCCGCCAGGTCCGGCTCCAGTCCACGGTCCAGGAGAACGTGGTCAGCTACACCGTCGTCATCGCGGTGGACAACCCGGACGGCCGCCTGCTGCCCGGCATGACCGCGACGGTCGAGTTCATCGTGGACCGAGCCGAGGACGTGCTGCTGGTCCCGAACAGCGCGCTGCGCTTCCGTCCCACGGAGGAGATGCGGCGCGCGCTCGCCGCGCGGCAGGGGCAGGAAGGGACCGCGGGCGCACCCGCGCGGCCGGCGCAGGCCGCGGGCCCGTACGCAGCGAACGGCGCGGGCGGCGCGGCGGCGCGCTCCGCGGGCCAGCCGGGGGCTGGCGATGTGGCGGCGCCCTCCCCCGGTCAGCCGGCTGCGCGCCGTGCAGGGGCAGGCGTTGCTGCCGACGCCGCGCCCGGCGCCCCGCCCACGCTCCTCTGGTTCCTGGATGAAGACGGCAAGGTGAACGCGGTGCCCGTGCAGACCGGCATCACGGACGGCCAGCGCACCGCCATCAGCGGGCCGCCCATCCTGCGGGAAGGCATGAAGGTGATCGCGGCGGTCACGACGGGCAGTGCGCCGACCACGGCCACCAACCCGTTCCAGTCGCAGCAGCGCAGCGGTCCGCCCCGCCCGCCGGGGCTGTTCTGATGAGCGCCGCGGAGGGTGTGACGATGAGCTACGTGATCGAGGCGCGGGGCCTGACCAAGGTCTACCGCATGGGGAAGAACGAAGTGCACGCGCTGCGCGGCGTGGACCTGCTCGTGGAGCCGGGCGAGATGGTCGCGATCATGGGCGCGTCCGGGTCCGGCAAGTCCACCCTGATGAACATCCTCGGCTGCCTGGACCGCCCGACCTCGGGCATCTACCTGCTGGACGGCAAGCGCGTGGACGACCTGAGCAAGGACGAGCTCGCCGACATCCGCAACCGCAAGCTCGGCTTCGTCTTCCAGGGCTTCAACCTGCTGCCGCGCACCAGCGCCCTGGAGAACGTCGAGCTGCCGCTGCTCTACGACCGCAGCGGCCGGAAGCTGGACACGCGGGCGCTGGCCGCCGCTGCGCTCGAGCGCGTGGGACTCGCCGAGCGCATGGACCACGACCCGAGCGAGCTCTCGGGCGGCCAGCAGCAGCGCGTCGCCATCGCGCGCGCGCTCGTCACGCAGCCGTCCGTGGTGCTCGCCGACGAGCCCACGGGCAACCTGGACTCGCGCACGTCCGTCGAGATCATGGCCCTGTTCCAGGAGCTGAACGACGACGGCGTGACGATCCTCCTGGTCACCCACGAGCCGGACATCGCGGCCTACGCGAAGCGCATCGTCGAGCTGCGCGACGGGCGCATCATCCGCGATGAGCCGGTCTTCGACCGGCACGACGCCAAGGCCGACTTGCGGGCGTTCCAGGAAGCGGAAACGGCAGGTGCCGTATGAAGGCGAAGATCCTGATCAAGATCGCCGGGCAGAGCATCGTCAAGAACAAGATGCGCACGCTGCTCACGATGCTCGGCATCATCATCGGCGTGGCGGCCGTGAACGTGATGGTCGCCATCGGCTCCGGCGCGCAGCGCCAGATCGAACGGCAGATCCAGGCGCTCGGCACCAACATGCTGGTGATCACCCCGGGCTCGGCGGTGCAGGGCGGTGTGAGCCAGGGCGCGCAGACGTTCAACCGGCTGACCATCGACGATGCCGAGATGCTGCGCAGCCAGAGCTTCCTGCTCTCGGCCGTCTCGCCGGTGGTCATGACCCGTGCGCAGGTCATCGGCGGCGCCGGCAACTGGCGCACGAACATCCTGGGCGTGGACGTGGACTACCAACTGATCCGCGACTGGCCGCTGCAGGACGGCGTCTTCTTCGATGAGGAGGACGTGCGCGCAATGCGGAAGGTCGTGGTGCTCGGCGCCACGGTCGCGGAGAACCTGTTCCCGTACGGCGACGCCGTCGGCCAGCAGCTCCGCATCCGGGACGTGCCGGTCCAGGTGATCGGCGTGCTGGCGCCCAAGGGTCAGACGGCCGATGGCGGCGACCAGGACGACGTGGTTCTCGCGCCGTACACGACCGTGCAGACCCGCCTCGCCGGCCGCGTCTTCATCCCGCAGATCCTGGCGAGCACGTTCTCGCCGGAGGACATCCCGGCCGCGCAGGAGGAGATCCGCGCGATCCTGCGCACGTCGCACCGGCTCGCGCCGAACGAGCCGGACGATTTCACCGTGCGGAACCAGAACGAGATCGCCCGGGCCGCGCAGGGCACCACGCAGGTGATGACCATGCTGCTCGCCGCGATCGCGAGCATCTCGCTGGTCGTGGGCGGGATCGGGATCATGAACATCATGCTGGTTTCGGTGACCGAGCGGACGCGGGAGATCGGCCTCCGGCTCGCGCTGGGCGCGCGCAGCCGGGACGTGCTCACGCAGTTCCTGGTCGAGAGCATCGTGCTGAGCCTCATCGGCGGACTGCTCGGTTTGGCGGTGGGCGTGCTCGCGAGCGCCGCCATCGCCCACGTGACGGGCTGGAGCGCCGCGCTCTCGCCGGCCATGGTGGCGATCGCCCTCGGCTTCTCCGGCGTGGTGGGCGTGTTCTTCGGCTACTACCCGGCGCGGCGCGCCGCCGCGCTCGATCCGATCCAGGCGCTGCGCTACGAATGACGAACGGTCGGCGCGGCCGCGGTTCGGGCCGCGCCGTTGGAGGATATAGAGCGATGAGCAGTCGGACGAAGCTGATCGGAAACGCCGTGCTGGCGGCACTCGTGCTCGCAGCGGCGCCGGCCCACGCGCAGGAGGCGGCCGGGCCGGCCGGACAGGAGGGGCGGCCGTCCGCCGGCCGGACCGAGGTCGTCGGCCGGACGGAAGCCGCCGGCCACGCGGAGGCCGTCGCCAGGGCCGAGGCCAACGGCCACGCCGAGGCCACCGCCCGGGCCGAGGCGGCCAGACAGGCCGAAGCCGTCGGCCAGTCCGAGGCGGCCGCACGGCAGCCGCGGCGCATCACGTTGGCCGAAGCGATCGAGATCGCCTTGCGGCAGAGCACGGACGTGGCGCGGGCGGAGAACCAGGTGGACCTGAGCCGCCTCGCCGTCAGCGACGCGAAGATGCAGTTCCTGCCGGATTTGCGGATCTCGGCGGGGCTGAGTCAGAATTACGGGCGGACGTTCGACCAGGACGTGGGGCGGCTCCTCACGGAAGGCAACAAGAGCCTGAACGGACGGATCTCGTCGAGCGTCACGCTGTTCGACGGCTTCGCCAACGTCGCACGGCTGCGCGCCGCGGAGCTGGATGAAGCAGCGGACGCGTTGGAGGCGGAGCGCGCGCGGCAGACGGTCGTCTTCTCCGTCATCTCGGGCTTCCTCTCCACCGTCGCGGCGGAAGAGCAGGTCCGCGTGCAGGAGGAGAACCTGGCCGCCCAGCTCGCCCAGGAGCGGCAGATCCGCGCGCTGGTGGACGCGGGGACACGCCCGATCTCGGACCTGTACCAGCAGCAAGCCAACACCGCCGCCGCCCGTTCGGCGGTGGTCGAGGCGAAGCGGGCGCTCGAGCTGGCGCGCCTGGAGCTGGTGCGGACGCTGCGACTGGACCCCCGGGGCAGCTACGAGTTCGTGGCGCCCGCCATCGACGACGCGGCGGCGGCCGGCGACCTGCCGGACCTCGATGCGCTGCTCGAGGCCGCGTTCGAGCGGCGGCCGGACCTCGCGGCGCTCGAGCGGCGCGTCCGCTCCGCGGAGCAGGACGTGCGCGTGGCGGGCGCGAGCCGCTGGCCCACGGTGAGCCTCTCGGCCAGCTACGGCAGCGGCTACTCGAGCGCGCGCGGCCTCGGCTTCAGCGACCAGCTCGACCAGGGGCGGAGCGGCTCCATCGGGCTGTCCATCTCGATGCCGCTGTTCGACCGGCAGAGCACGAGCCGGCAGGTCGAGCGGGCGGAGATCCAGGTCGAGAACGCGCGGCTCGCCCTGGAGGACCTGCGCCAGCAGATCGCGACCGAGGTCCGGCGCGCGGTGCTGGACCGCGAGGTCGCGGCGCAGCGGCTGGCCGCTGCCGAGGCGCGGGTCGCGGCCGCGGAGCGCGCGCTGGAGGCGACGCGTGAGCGGTACGCCGCCGGCGTGGCGACGGTCTTCGAGGTGAGCCAGTCGCAGGCGGAGGCGGTCGCCGCGCGGAGCGAACTCCTGAACGCGCGCTACACACTGGTCTTCCAGGACGAGCTGCTGGGGTATTACGTAGGGGATCTGGACCCGGAGAAGGCGGCGCGGTGAGCCGGCAGCCGGCGCGCGCGGCGTCGCACACGAGCACGAGCCGACCGGCAGGCGGGAGGGCGCGAACGAGCATGGCACCACGGGAACGGCGCACGAGCCTCATCGTCCGATGGGGCTGGCTCGCCATGACCATCGCGCTGGTCATCGCCCTCCTCGCCAACGCGGTGGGCAACCGCCGCGCGGCGCGGGACGCCGTGGCGACGCTGAACCGCGGCCAGGCGGACATCCTGCGCGGCGCCGTACGGATCGCCACGTTCCGCAACCGGGACCTGACCGCCGAGGAGTTGGAGGCCCTCGTCGCGGAGCACGCCGATCAAGGGCTACGCTACCTCGCGGTCATCGACGACGAGGGGCGGGTGCTCATGAGCGCCGGGACCCCGGCGGGCGGCGTGGTTCCCCGCCTGCGCCGCTTCGGCCCCGATGTGCTGGACGCGCGCGCCGGAGCGATGCAGTTCGCCATGCCGCTGGGCCGGCCGGGCGGCCGGGAGCCGCGGCTGATCGTGGTGCAGTTCGAACCGGTCGTGGCGTCGCGGCTCGTCGCCCGCGCCGACCGCTCGGTCGCGCTGGCGCTGATCGGCGCGGCCGGTCTGCTCGCGGCCGCCGCCGTCCTGTGGCGCATGTCCCGGCGCTACGAGGAGGCGGAGCGGCGCATGGAGGAGAACCGCCGGCTCAGCCTGCTCGGCGAGATGTCCGCCGTGCTGGCGCACGAGATCCGGAACCCGCTCGCCTCGCTCAAGGGCAACGCGCAGCTCCTCGCCGAGCGGCTGGAGCCCGGCACGTCGGACCGGCGACGGGCGGACCGTGTGGTCGCCGAAGCGGCGCGCCTGGAGGCGCTCACCACCGACCTCCTCGACTTCGCCCGGTCCGGCCCGCTGGACGTGCGGCCCGTGGACCCGGCGGAGCTGGTGCGCGCGGCCGCCGACGAGGTCGGCGCGGGCGCCATCGGGATCGACACGCGCGACGCGCCCGAGCGCTGGCCGCTCGATCCGACGCGGTTCCGCCAGGTGCTCACGAATCTGCTGCGGAACGCGTGGCAGGCATCGCCCCCGGACCGGCCGCCCGTCGTGCGCGTGGCCCGCGAGAACGACGAGCTGGTCATCACGGTCCGCGATTTCGGCCCGGGCCTGCCGGCGCAGGACCGTGACCGGATCTTCGACCCGTTCTTCACCACGCGCACGAACGGGACGGGACTCGGGCTGCCGGTCGCGCGGCGGATCGTGGAGCTGCACGGCGGGCGCATCACCGCGGAAGACGCGCCGGACGGCGGCGCGGTGTTCAGCGTCCGTTTGCCGGCGGGGAGCGAGTGAGGAGGAGGGCGGGGGCGTGGGACCCGGGCCCGGCCGCCCGGGTGCGACGGAGAACGTAGCCAGGAGTCGACGGAGCGCACGAGCCGATGGCGCACATCCTGATCGTGGACGACGAGGCGGGGATCCGCGAGTTCCTTGCCGACGCGCTCGAGGCCGATGGCCACGAGACGACGACGGCCGAGGACGGATACGCGGCTCTCAAGCTCCTCAACGAGCGCGCCTTCGACCTGATGATCACCGACCTCCGCATGCCCGGCGCGGTGGACGGCATGGATCTCGTGCGCAAGGCGCGCAGCGAGCAGCCGGAGATGGAGGTCATCGTGCTCACCGCGTACGGCACGGTGGACACGGCGGTCGAGGCGATGAAGCTCGGCGCGTTCGACTACCTCCAGAAGCCGATCGCCAGCCCGGCCGAGCTGCGGATGATCGTCGCACGCGCGCTGGAGCGGCGGCGCCTGCTCGCCCTCGAAGACCGCTCCCGCCGCGACGAGGCGACGCTTCCGCCGCTTACCTACGGCGATCCCACCATGGCGCCCGTCGTCCGCGCCATCGAGAAGGTCGCCGCCACCAACGCGACCGTGCTGCTCCTCGGCGAGAGCGGCACGGGCAAGGAGCTGGCCGCACGCACCATCCACCTGAAGAGCCCGCGCGCCAACGGGCCGTTCGTGGCGGTCAACTGCGCCGCGATCGCGGAGCAGCTCATGGAGAGCGAGCTCTTCGGCCACGAGAAGGGCGCGTTCACGGGCGCGACGCAGTCCCGGCGCGGACGCATCGAGCTGGCGGACGGCGGCACGCTGTTCCTGGACGAGATCGCCGAGCTCAAGCCCGCGCTCCAAGCCAAGCTCCTGCGCGTGCTCCAGGACCGGCGCTTCGAGCGGGTGGGCGGCACGCGCACCATCGAGGTGGACGTGCGCTGGATCGCCGCGACCAACCGCGACATCGAAGAGATGGTCCGCCGCGGCGAGTTCCGTGAAGACCTGTATCACCGACTCGCCGTCTTCCCGATCCGCCTGCCCCCGCTGCGGGAACGGCGACAGGACATCCTGCCTCTCGCGGAAACGCTGCTCGCCCGCATCGCCGCCGAGTTGGGCCGGCCGCCGCTGCGGCTGGACGAGAGCGCACGGCGCAAGATCCTCGAGGCGCCGTGGTACGGCAACGTGCGCGAGCTGTCCAACGCCCTCGAACGCGCCGCCATCCTGACCGATGGCGACGTGATCCGCGGCGACCAGATCCTCGTCAGCCACGCCTCGCCTGCGGCGACGCTGCCCCTGAGCGGCACGATCGCGGACCTCGAGGCCGCCGCGATCCGGCGCGCCCTCGAGGAGGCCGGCGGCAACCGCCGACGCGCCGCGGAGAAGCTCGGCATCGGCGAGCGCACGCTCTACGACAAGCTGAAGCGGTACGGGATCACGTGAGGAGGAACAGGCGTCCGCGGGCCGCGGCCATCCGCCGAATCCTGCAGGCGCCACCCACCTCGGCGCGGTAGCACGCGTTCGGCTTGCCGTGGCCGATCGCCGGCGCGTACGTTGTCCTCCCACTGCTCGGCGTGCGGTCGGACGCCACGAGACCGGATGGCAAGCCCGGTCGTGATCCTGGGCGGGCCCGCCGGGGCGGATTCCTCTCGCTGCACCACCGCAACGTCGTGAAGGACGACCACCTCTGCTGACGTGTCGAAGCCGGCGACAGAGAGCTCACTGTCGCGGCGGCGCAGTCGTGCGTTCCAGGATCGGCCGAGGCGACAGGAGGGTGACGCCCGATGATTGCGCTCTACACCGTCTGCCGCTGGTTCGTCGCGATCGTGCTCGTGACCTACGGCTTCGCCAAGCTCACGGGCGCACAGTTCACCATCCTCGAGTCCTGGCTCGACACGCCGATGCGCGAAGTGCCGGGCTTCTGGCTGACCTGGTACTACTTCGGCTACTCGGCCGTCTACGGCAACCTCATTGCGTTGCTCCAGATCTTGGGCGGCCTGCTCTTGACCTTCCGCCGGACGACGCTGCTCGGTGCCGTGCTGCTGTTCGGCATCATGTCGAACATCGTGCTCGTCGACATCTTCTACGGCGTCGACATCGGCGGCCTCGGCAGCGCCATCGTGATCTGGACCTGCCTTGCGTTCATCCTGTTCCAGCACCGTGCGGAACTGATCGGACTGTTCTGGGCGGCCGGGAACCGCGTCTACGCGGGGCGGGCGCCGCGCCGCCGGCCCGTTCCCCTGGTCGTTGCCGGCCGCGCGCTCCTGCTCGCGCTCCCGGCAGTGTTCACATACCACATCGCCAATTACAACAACAGGGTGCCGACGCCGCTGGACGGCGTATGGCGCGTGGTCGAGGCGAGCGGCAACGGCAGCACCGAGCTGCCGACGGACGTCTACTTCGAGCGAAACCGCGCATTCATGGCCGCGCTCCGTTACGGCGACCGCTGGTCGCGGGACCACCATTTCGAGGTCGACGCGGATGCCGGCCGCCTTCAGATCTGGGAGCGGTGGCTGTCCAAGGGGCCGGTCCTCTTCGACGGGACCTACCGCCTCACGGCCGATGGCCGTCTGGCAGTGAGCGGCGTCATGGGCGAGGCCGGCGACTCGGTCCGTCTCGTGCTCGAACGCGTGCGGTGAGCGCGGAGGCAGCAGTCCGCTGCAGCCCACGTCCGTGGAAGCGCTCCCTGGCATGCGGGAAGCCCCACCCCGGCTTCCACCTTCCCACCACCCGCATTGCGGGCTTTTCCTGACGGCGCAGCGTTGGTGGGCTTCCCAACTTTGATCTGATGGGAAGCCCGGCGCCACCGGGTCCTCTCCCGGGCGCGCCCGGCGGCGGTCGGATCGTGCCCGCGGGCCATCGCGACGATGCCGGCGCTCCGGACTCCGTCGCCGCTGCGCCCAAGCGTATGCGTCCTCACCTGATCGTCCCTCGGCGCGCCGGGTATACGAACGTAGCGCCCTTTATGAGGATGAGGACCGGTCGGTGCGTCGCCGGCCACGTCCACGCCCCGCGACGCGCCGCCGCACGGCCGCACCGTGGACGGCCGCGAACCGAGACGAGGGAACGAGATGTCCAGACCGCAGTCCGCCCGGCCTCGGCCGGGCGACCGGCCAAGGGCGAACGAAGGCTCGAAGCCCGGGACCAGCAGGAACGGAGGATCCACGCCGGCGCTCCCGCCGCGCCGCGCGTGGCTGACGTTCCTGCTGATCCTCGCGGTGAACTTCCTGCTGGTCCACCTGTTCTTCCCGCGGCCCGATGAGCCCGTCAAGGTGCCGTACACCCTGTTCAAGCAGGAGGCCGCCCGGGGCAACGTCGAGCGGATCTACAGCCGCGGCGAACGGCTGACGGGCCGCTTCCGCACGCCCGTCACCTACCCGCCGCCCGCGGACACCGTGACGAAGGAGCCGCGGCGCGCGGTGAAGGACTTCACCACCACGCTCCCCACCTTCCTGGACCCGGGGCTCGAGGAGCTCCTCATCGCCAACGGCACAGAGATCAGCGCGGAGCCGATCCAGCAGGAGAACACATGGCTCAACCTGCTCTTCAGCTTCGCGCCCGCGCTGCTCCTGATCGGCCTGTACGTCTGGTTCTACCGACGGCTGGCCAAGACGGGCGGCGGCTTCCCCGGCATGCTCAGCGGGCTGGGCAAGAGCGGGGCCCGGCGCTTCGACCCGGACGAGGGCGAGCGGGTCACGTTCGACGATGTGGCGGGCATCGACGAAGCGGAGAAGGAGCTGATCGAGGTCGTCGACTACCTGAAGAACCCCGAGAAATACGCACGGCTGGGTGCGCGGGCGCCCAAGGGCATCCTGCTCGTGGGCCCGCCGGGCACCGGCAAGACGCTGCTGGCCAAGGCGGTGGCGGGCGAAGCCGGTGTGCCGTTCTTCTCGATGGCCGGGTCGGAGTTCGTGGAGATGATCGTGGGTGTGGGCGCGGCGCGGGTGCGGGACCTGTTCCGACAGGCCCGCGAGCACGCTCCGGCGATCATCTTCATCGACGAGCTGGACTCCATCGGCCGCGCCCGCGGCCCGGTCGCCATCGGCGGCGCGAGCGAGCAGGAGCAGACGCTGAACCAGATCCTGGCCGAGATGGACGGCTTCACCGGCCGCGAGGGCATCATCGTGCTCGCGGCGACGAACCAGCCGGACGTCCTGGACAAGGCGCTGCTCCGTTCCGGCCGCTTCGACCGGCGCATCATCGTGAACCTGCCGGACCGCAAGGGCCGCGAGGAGATCCTCAAGGTCCACACGCGCCGCGTCCCGCTCGCGCCGGACGTCGATCTGGGCGAGCTCGCGGCCGCGACGCCCGGGCTGAGCGGCGCCGACCTGCGCAACCTGGTGAACGAGGCGGCTCTGCTCGCGGCGCGTCGCGACCAGGACAAGGTCCACCAAAAGGACTTCCTCGATGCGCTCGAAAAGATCGTCCTGGGCCCCGAGCGCCCGCTGCTGCTCAGCCCCGAGGACCGGGAGCGCATCGCGTACCACGAAGCCGGCCACGCCATCCTCGGCCTGGTGGTCCCCGGCGCGGACCCGGTGCACCGCGTCACCATCGTACCGCGCGGCCAGGCGCTGGGCGTGACGTACCAGCGCCCGGACACCGACCGCTACAACTACCCGGAGACCTACTTGCGCGCGCGGATCATCGGCATCCTGGGCGGCCGTGCGGCGGAAGAGATCGTCTTCGGCACGCGCACCACCGGCGCGCAGAACGACATCGAGCAGGCCACCCAGCTCGTGCGCAACATGGTCACCCGCTGGGGCATGAGCGACCGCCTCGGCATGGTGCAGCTCGCGCCGCGGGAGAACCCGTATCTCGGCACGGTGGACGCCTACGCGCCGAGGCCCTACAGTGAGGCGACGGCCGCCGCCGTGGACGAGGAGATCCGACGGATCATCGGCGAATGCCACGAGGAGGCGAAGCGCCTGCTCCAGGAGCACCGCCACGCGCTGGACGCGCTCGCGCAGGCGCTGCTCGAGCGCGAGACACTGGACGAAGACGAGATCCGGGAGGTGACGGGTCTGACCCGGGCGCCCGCGGCGGAGGGCGAGAAGGTCACCGTCTGAGACGGGCGAGTCTCGGCCGATGTCGGAAACGGACGCAGGACGCAGCGACGAACTGATCGTGCGGGCGCTGGACCGCGCGGCCGGCGCGCCGCTGGTGCCGGGCAACGCGGTGCGCCTCCTGCGCGATGCGGACGAGAACTATCCCGCGTGGCTCGAGGCGATCCGCAGCGCCGAGCGCTACGTCTACTTCGAGAGCTACATCATCTACGACGACGACGTGGGCGCCGCCTTCGCGGACGCGCTCTGCTCCCGGGCGCGCGAGGGCGTGCGCGTGCGTGTCATCTACGACTGGCTCGGCGCGCTCGGGAAGACGTCGCGCCGCTTCTGGCGACGTTTGCGCGAGGCCGGCGTCGAGGTCCGCTGCTACAACCCGCCTCGTCTCTCGAGCCCCCTCGGCTGGCTGCACCGCGATCATCGGAAGATGCTCTCGGTGGACGGGCGGATCGCCTTCATCACGGGCCTGTGCGTCGGCCGGCCGTGGGCAGGCGATCCCAGCCGCGGCGTCCCGCCGTGGCGCGACACCGGCATCGAGATCCGCGGGCCTGCCGTGGCGGATGTCGAGGCCGCGTTCGCTCGGGTCTGGGCGGAGTTGGGGCCGCCGGTGCCGCCGGACGAGCGCGTGCCCCGCGAGCGAATGGCGGTTGCAGGGGCGGTGGCGCTCCGGGTCGTGGCGAGCAGTCTGGGCAGCACGGGCATCCTGCGGCTCGACCAGCTCGTCGCCGCAGGGGCCCGCGACCGGCTGTGGCTCACCGACGCGTACTTCGCCGGCATCCCCTCCTACGTGCAGGCGCTCCGCGCCGCCGCGCAGGATGGCGTGGACGTTCGCCTCCTCGTCCCGGGCGCCACGGACGTCCCGCTGCTCCGCCAGCTCTCGCAGGCGGGCTACCGCCCCCTGCTCGAGGCCGGCGTGCGCGTGTTCGAGTGGAAGGGGTCCATGCTGCACGCCAAGACCGCCGTCGCCGACGGGCGCCTGGCGCGCGTCGGGTCCAGCAACCTGAACATCTCGAGCTGGATGGCCAACCTCGAACTGGACGCGGTGGTGGAAGACGCCGGCTTCGCCGCGGAGATGGAGCGCATGTACCTGGAGGACCTCGAGAACGCCACCGAGATCGTGCTCCCCCGGGCGCGACCTCTCCGCCGCCTCGAATCCGGCGAGCGACCCGCGTACCGGAGCCGCCCCACCGCGCTCCTCTCCGGCGCCAGTGCGGGCCGCGCCGCCGCCGGCGCGCTGCGACTCGGCAACACCGTCGGCGCCGCGATCATCGACCGGCGCGTCCTCGGGCCGGCGGAGGCCAGGATCCTCGGGCTCGCCGGCCTCGCGCTGCTCGTGCTCGCGGTGATCGCCATCGTGTTCCCGCGCCTGCTCGCGATCGTGCTGGCCATCGTGCTCGGCTGGTTCGGCGTGGCCCTGCTCCTCAAGGCCGCGACGCTCTGGCGCGAAGGGAGCGGGCCGGAACCGAGCGCGCCGCCGCGCGGGCGTTCACGCCCAGACCGACCGGGTCACCACGAAAGGCCTTCCTCGAGATCGCCGGCGCGGGCACCCGCTCGATGATGTCGGCGCTGCCCGGCGCCCGACCCGTCGTCCGCATCGGCACCCACGGGTGGCGCCGGACGCCCTCCGCAGGGAACTCTTCTTGCACGGCCAGGCACACCCGTCGGCCGGCCCGACCCACGGAGGAACCATGCGTGCGCGCGAGGTGCTGGTTCCGCTGATGTTGCCGTTCATCTGTGCTGGCTGCGGCCAGCCCGCCGGCGAGCCGCAGAGCGGCGCCCCCGAAGCCGCCGCGCCCGCCGGGGAGACGGCCGGAGCGGCAGGCCGCGCCACTCCGCCGGACTGTCCACGCGTCGAGACGCGCCCGCCCAACGCAGAGGGCCAGCGGCCCGCCTTCCCCGGCCAGACCCGGGCGTGCGCCGTGGAGTCGGATGTGGCGTTCGACGTCGTGGTGCTCGCGCGCGGGCTCGAGCATCCGTGGGCGGTCGAGCCGCTGCCGGGCGGCGACCTCCTCGTCACCGAGCGCCCGGGCCGCATGCGCATCGTCGGCGCCGACGGACGGGTCGGCGAGCCGATCGAGGGGCTGCCGCGCGTGGACGCGCGCGGGCAGGGCGGCCTGCTCGACGTCGCCCTCAGCCCCGACTTCGAGACCGACCGCACGATCTTCTGGAGCTACGCCGAGCCGCGGCGCGGCGGCGGCAACGGGACGACCGTCGCGCGCGGCGTGCTGTCGGCCGACCGTCGCCGCCTCGAACAGGTGCAGGTCATCTTCCGCGCCGAACCCACGTACGCCGGCCGCGCCCACTTCGGCTCACGCCTCGCCTTCGGACCGGACGGCATGCTCTACATCACCACCGGCGACCGCTTCGACACGCCCATGCGCATGCACGCGCAGCAGCTCGACAACCACCTCGGCAAGGTGCTGCGCATCGCGCCGGATGGGAGCGTGCCACGGGACAACCCGTTCGTTGGCCAGCCGGACGCGCGGCCGGAGATCTGGTCGCTCGGCCATCGGAACATCCAGGCAATGGCGTTCGACCCACAGGGCCGGCTCTGGACCGTCGAGCACGGGCCGCGGGGAGGCGACGAGCTGAACCTGATCCAGCCGGGCAACAACTACGGCTGGCCGCTGGTCTCGTACGGCGAGGAGTACACGGGCCGGCCGATCGCGACGGCGGAGACCCAGCGCCCCGGCTACGAGCAGCCGGTCTACTACTGGGACCCCGTGATCGCCCCGTCCGGCGCGCAGTGGTACACGGGCGACGCGTTCCCCGCATGGCGCGGCGACCTGTTCATCGGGGGGCTGGTCGCGAGGGCGCTGGTGCGGCTCGTGGTCGACAACGATCGGGTGGTGGGCGAGGAGCACCTGCTCGCGGACCGGGACCAGCGCATCCGCGACGTGCGCCAGGGGCCGGACGGCACGCTGTACGTCGTGACCGACCACGACGACGGGGAGTTGTGGCGGATCGTGCCCTCGCGTTGAGGCCGCCGCAGGAGGCGCCGCCGAGGCGTCACCCGCGCCGACGCCGTCTGGTGCGATGACCACGGACGCCGCCCTGACGTTCGCCATTGCGCTGGTCGCCGGCGTGATCGTGCAGTCGGCCGCGCAACACCTGCGCATCCCGGGCATTGTCCTGCTGCTGCTGGCAGGCGCCGTGCTCGGCCCGGAGGCGCTCGGCCTGGTGAATCCCGATGCGCTGGGCGCCGGCCTCGAACTGCTGGTCGGCTTCTCGGTCGCGGTGATCCTCTTCGAGGGCGGCCTGAACCTCGATCTCGGGCGCATCCGCCGCGAGGCGAAGACCATCCGCCGGCTCATCACGCTCGGCGTGGTCGTGTCGCTGATCGGCGGCGCGCTCGCCGCGCACTACGTCCTGGGGTGGGGCTGGCGCGCGGCCGTGCTGTTCGGCTCCCTGATCACCGTGACCGGCCCGACCGTCACGCTCCCGCTCCTACGCCGCATCCGCGTCGCCCCGAACGTCGCGACGATCCTCGAGGCCGAGGCCGTGCTGATCGATCCGATCGGCGCGATCGTGGCCGTCGTCGCGCTCGAGGTGGCGCTGGCGACGACGACGCAGGCCGCCGCCTTCGGCCTGCTCGGGATCCCGGCGCGGCTCTTCGCCGGGGCGGTCATCGGCGCGGGCGGCGGCGCGGCGGTCGGCCTGCTGCTCCGCAATGAACGGCTGGTGCCGTCGGGCCTCGAGAACATCTTCGCGCTCTCCGCCGTGCTCCTGCTGTATGCGCTCGGCAACGCCGCGGTGCCGGAGAGCGGGATCCTCGCCGCGACCGTGGCGGGCGTCGTCGTCGGCGGCATGCGCACGCGCCTCCAGCGCGAGCTGCGCGAGTTCAAGGAGCAGCTCACGGTCATGCTCGTGGGCCTGCTCTTCGTCCTGCTCGCGGCCGACGTCCGCCTCGCCGAGGTCACCGCCCTCGGCTGGGGCGGGGTGCTCACGGTGCTGCTCGTGATGTTCGTGATCCGCCCCGTCGGCGTCGCGCTCTGCACCCGCGGCTCGACGCTGAGCTGGCGGGAACGCGCCTTCATCGCATGGCTCGGGCCCCGCGGCATCGTCGCTGCGGCGGTCGCATCCCTGTTCGCGCAGGCGCTGCTGGACCGCGGCCTCCCGCTGGGTGGCGAGCTGCGCGCGCTCGTGTTCCTCGTCATCGCGACGACGGTGCTCGTGCAGGGGCTCTCCGGCGGCCCGATCGCCGGCGTGCTCGGCGTCCGGCGCCGCAGCGACAGGGGCTACATCGTTGTGGGCGCCAACCCGCTCGGCCGCGCCCTCGCCCACGCGCTCCGCGCCGCCGGTGAAGAACTCGTGCTGATCGACAACAACGCGGCACAGGTCCGCGCGGCCGAGGAGGAGCGGCTGCCGGTCATCTTCGGCAGCGCCAACGAGGATGGGCCGCTGATCCGCGCCGACATCGAGGGGCGGCGCGGTTTCATCACCGTCACGACGAACGAGGGGCTGAACCTGCTGCTCGCCCGGCGTGCGAAGGAGCTGTTCCGCGTCCCCCGCACGTACGTCACCGTGCATCGCGCCAAGGCCGGCATCCAGCCGTCGCACGTACGCGAGGCGGGCGCCGCAGTGCTGTTCGGCGGCCCGATCGAGGTGGAGCATTGGATCCACCGCGTCCAGCAGGGGGCGGCAACGATCGAACATTGGCGCTACGCCGGTGCAGCCGCTGGAGGCGCGTTGTCGGAGGGGATGGCTGTCGCTACCCTCGGCGGGTTGCTGCCGCTCGTGATCGTGCGGCGCGGGACCGCCGCGCCTGTGGACGCGGAGACCCGCATCCAGCCCGGCGATGTCGTGATCCTGCTGATCCAGCGCGAAGCAGCCGCTGGCGCGCGCGACCGCCTGCTCGCCAGCGGCTGGGTGCCCGTTCCCTCGGACGGCAGCGCGCGGGCGGCGTCATAGGCCGGACGCCGCCACAGCGCCTCCCACATCGACGCGCCGCCCGCCGCGCCGGCCTCGCTCGGGCTCGGCGCCCCGACCCGCCGCGTTTGCGCCCGATCCCTGACGCCCTATCTTTGGCCCCACCTGACCAGATCCCTGTCGCGAAACCCGACGGCGCCGCGGGCCTCACCGCCCGCTGCCGCGCCACGGCCCAGGTACGGAGTCGCACCATGCTCCCCACTCGCTCGCTTGCCTGCGCCATGTCCCGACTGGCTGCGTCCCCCACGGACGAGCGAACCCGGACGCCGCGTCCCCCACACCTCCGCACGGGCATCGCTCAACGGCTCTGCGAGGGGGCGGCCCCGATCCGCGAACCGGGCCGGGGCGCCCGCGCCCTCGCCCTCGCCCTGGCCCTCTCGCTGGGCGCGCTGCCGCCGGCACAGCCCCGGACCATCCACGCGCAAACGCGCCTCACCACCCCGGAAGAGGAGTTCGGCCACCCGATCGGCGCGGACTACCAGCTCCCGAACTACCAGCAGCTCATGGCCTACTGGCAGAAGCTGGCCGTCCAGTCCGACCGCATGGTGCTCGACACCATCGGCTTCACCGCCGAAGGCCGGCCCCAGCTCATGGCCATCATCACCTCCCCCGAGAACCACCGGAACCTCGAGCGCTACAAGGAGATCTCGCGCCGGCTCGCCCTCGCCGAAGGGCTGACCGACGAGGAAGCGCGCGCGCTCGCGCGCGAGGGCAAGGCCGTCGTCTGGATCGACGGCGGGCTGCACGCCACCGAGGTGCTCGGCGCCCAGCAGCTCATGGAGCTCGTCTGGCAGCTCGTCAGCATGGATGACCCCGAAACGCTCCGCATCCTCGACGACGTCATCGTCCTCGCCGTCCACGCGAACCCGGACGGCCACGACCTCGTCGCCGACTGGTACATGCGCGAGCCGGAGCCGACACGCCGCTCGCTCAGCGGCCTCCCGCGCCTCTACCAGAAGTACATCGGGCACGACAACAACCGCGACTTCTACCTCGTCTCGCAGCCCGAGACGGAGAACATGAGCCGCGTGATGTTCCGCGAGTGGTTCCCGCAGATCGTCTACAACCACCACCAGACGGGGCCGCGCGGCACGGTGCTCTTCGCGCCGCCGTTCCGCGATCCGTTCAACCACTACTACGACCCGCTGGTGGTGGTGGGCATCGATCTCGTCGGCGCGGCGATGCACAGCCGCTTCATCGCGGAGGGCAAGCCCGGCGCCACCATGCGCCGCGGCGCGAACTACTCGACCTGGTGGAACGGCGGGCTGCGCACCACTGCGTACTTCCACAACATGATCGGGCTGCTCACGGAGACGATCGGCAGCCCGACGCCGATGGAGATCCCGTTCGTGCCCGAGCGTCAGTTGCCGCACGGCGACCTGCCCTTCCCCGTGCCGCCGCAGAAGTGGCATTTCCGCCAGTCCATCGAGTACTCGATGACCGCGAACCGCGCCGTGCTCGACGTCGCCTCGCGCTACCGCGAGACGCTGCTCTACAACATCTACGTGATGGGCAGGAACTCCATCGAGCGGGGCAGCCGGGACCACTGGACGATCTATCCCAGCCGCATCGAGGCGGTGCGCAAGGCGATGGCCGGGGCGCGCGCCGCGGGCGGCGCGCAGACAGGCGCGGAAGGCGACGCGGCATCGTCGCAGGACTACCTCTCGCTCCTCTACGATCCAGCGCTGCGGGACCCGCGCGGATACATCATCCCCGCGGACCAGCCGGACTTCCTCACCGCGACGAAGTTCGTCAACGCGTTGATCAAGAGCGGCGTCACCGTCCACCGGGCGACGGCGCCGTTCACGGTGAACGGGAAGCGCTACCCCGCGGGCTCGTACGTCGTGAAGACCGCGCAGGCGTTCCGGCCGCACATCCTGGACATGTTCGAGCCCCAGGACCACCCCAACGACTTCCAGTACCCGGGCGGGCCGCCGATCCCGCCGTACGATGTCGCCGGCTGGACGCTCGCCTACCAGATGGGCATCCGGTTCGACCGCATCCTGGACGGCTTCGACGGGCCGTTCGAGAAGCTCGAGGATGTCGTGTCTCCGCCCCCGGGCCGGGTCGAGCCCGTGGGCCGCAACGGCGGCTGGCTGCTCTCGCACCGCGTCAACGACGCCTTCATCGCCGTCAACCGGCTGCTCGCTGCGGGTGAGCAGGTGTACTGGCTGAGGGAGCCGGTGCGTGCGGGGACCGAGCGGCACCCCGTCGGCACGTTCTTCATCCCCGCGAGCGACCGCGCGCTGCCGATCCTGCGGGAACTCGCGCGGGAGAAGGGGCTGAGCTTCGAGGCCGTCGGCTCACGCCCGCGCGCCGAGGCGTTCGCGCTCCGCCCCGTCCGCATCGGCCTCTGGGACCGCTACGGCGGCTCCATGCCCTCGGGCTGGGTGCGCTGGCTGTTCGAGCAGTTCGAGTTCCCGTTCCAGCTCGTCTTCGCGCCGGAGCTCGACCGCGGCAACCTCCGCGAGAAGTTCGACGTACTGGTCTTCGTCGGCGGCGCGATCCCGCCGGTGCGCCGCACTGCCGCGTCCGGGGACGCGTCGGGCGGCGGGTTCCAGCCGCCGTTGCCGCAGAACGTCCCCGAGGAGTACCGCGAGTGGATCGGCTCCATCACTGCCGAGCAGACCATCCCGCGGCTACGAGAGTTCCTCGAGGCCGGCGGAACCATCCTCACCATCGGCAGCTCGACGAACCTCGCCTACCACCTCGGCCTGCCCGTGGCGGACCAGCTCGTGGAGGTGCGCGACGACGGGACGGAGCGCCGCCTCTCGCGCGAAGAGTTCTACGTGCCCGGCTCTGTCCTCCGGGTGCGGGTGGACACCACCGCGCCCGTCGCGCACGGGATGGAGGAGGTCGTGGACGTCATGTTCGACAACAGCCCGGTGTTCCGCCTGACCGAGGATGCGGCCCGGCGCGGCGTGCGGCGCGTCGCATGGTTCGACACAGCCGAGCCGCTGCGGAGCGGCTGGGCGTGGGGCCAGCATCACCTGGAGGGCGGCGCCGCCGTGGTCGAGGCCGAGGTGGGCAAGGGCAAGCTGTTCCTCTTCGGACCGGAGATCACCTTCCGCGCGCAGCCGCACGGCACGTTCAAGTTCCTGTTCAACGGGATCTATCTGGGTGTCGCGGAGCCGGCGCGGCTGCGGTAGCGGCGAGCCCGCGTCGTGGTCCATGGAAGGAGGCCGGGATGGCCGAGTCGAACGATCATGGTCGCTTCGTCTGGCACGACCTGCTGACGACCGATCCCGAGACGGCAGCCGCGTTCTACACGAGCGTGTTCGGTTGGGGCACTGCGCCGTACGAGATTCCGGGTGTCACGACGCTCACCGTCTGGACGGCCGGGGACGTGCCGGTCGCGTCCCCGGGCCGGCTGGAGAACGAGCCGTGGACCGCTGCCGCCGGCCTCGGGCCCCACTGGCTGACCTACATCGGCGCGCGTGACGTGGACGCGACGGTCGCGCACGCCGAACGACTGGGCGCGCGCGTGCTCGCCCCCGCGCTCGACGTACCGAGCATCGGGCGCTACGCCGTGCTGGCCGACCCGCAGGGCGCGGTGTTCGCGGCGTTCCGGCCGGCCGCGACGGTCCCCGACGCGCCGCGGCCCGGGAGCATCGAGTGGCACGAACTCGCGACCACGGATCCTCGCGCCGCGTTCGCTTTCTACTCCGCGGTGTTCGGGTGGGTCGAGATCGGAGCCGGGGACGATGTGGTCACGACCCTCGTCTTCGGCCGGCCGAACGGCCCGCCGCTCGGCGTGATCCGTCGCATCGGGCGGGACGAGCACGGGCCGGCGTGGCTGGGCTACACCACGGTCGGCGACGTGGACCGCGTCGCGGACGACGCGACGCGCGGCGGCGGGCGCGTCGTCGCCGGGCCCATGGACGCGCCGGGCGGCGGCGGCCGCATCGTGGTGTGCGAGGATCCGCAGGGGGCGCGGTTCGGCGCGCTCCAGTGAGATCGTCGCCGGGACTCAGCGCCCCAGCAGCTCCCCCAGCACGCTCCGGCCCACCGCGTCCGCCGGCGCCGGTATGCCCAGCCATTCGGCCACCGTCGGCGCCACGGCGGTGGTCCGCACCGCTCCGATGCGCCGCCGCCCGAAGGCCGCACCCTCGGCGCAGAACGCCGTCCACATGTCCGGCTCCTCGGGTGGGAAGCCGTGGCCGGCATCGATGCCCGCCTCGCTGACCGCGGGCCCGCTCGCCTCGAACGACCAGCGCACGCCCGGCGCGGTCGCGAAGTACAGGTCCCCTCCGGCCGGCCCGCCGATGCCCAGCTCCGGATGCTCGTCCGGCCGGTACACCCGCGTCACCACCGGCTGCCCCGCCGGGTCCCGCACCGCGAGCAGCGCCGCCTCGGCTGCCGCCAACACCCGCGCCTCGTCCTCCGGCGGCACGATGCCACCCTTCCAGGCGGTACGGTTGATGTTGACCCAGTACCCGTTCGGCGAGATCGCGCGGGTGCGCGTGAGGTCCACCTGACCGCGGTCATCCAGCACCAGCAGCCCCGCATCCCTCAGTGCGGCGTTCGGCCGGAAGACCCGCCACGTCGCCCGCATCCCGTGGTCCCCCGTGACGAACAGCGCCGCGCCGGGCGAGGACGCCGCGAGCCGACGCAGGTGCGCGAGACGCAGGTCCACCAGCAACCACGCGCGCCGCCGCAGCTCCTGAACCTTCTCGGCGACGACGTCGTTGTAGCCCGGCCACTCGCGGACGACGTACCCGTAGAAGCGGTGATCCACCCCGTCCGCGAGCGGGAAGTAGTCGAGCAACAGGTCCACGCCGAGCTCGTTCCATGCCCACTCGCTGCCGCGCATGTACTGCCGCGTCAGGTACTCGTACGTCTCGAGCAGCCGCGCTTCCGCGGTGCCATCGCCGCCCTGCCATGCCGGCGGGCCGAACGCGCCCGCCGCGAACAGGACGTCCGCGCCGCCCGCCACCCAGCCGCGCACCGCCGCGTCGTACGCCGCGGCGACCTCCGGCCGGTTCCCCTCGATCACGTTCAGCGCAGGGTAGTACAGCATGTAGCGCGAGCCGTCCGGCGCCAGCTCGAACAGCCGCACCACGAGGTACGCACGGCCGCCGTCCACCTCCAGCTCCAGCGGCTCGGAGAAGTGGCGGGCCAGTTCGCGGCCGCGCGGATCCGACGTGTCCGCCGGCGCCGCCGCTGCCACCACGCCGGCCGTGGCGTCGCGCGTGAGCGAGACCCGCACGTGCGTGTACACGCTGTCGCCGTAGAACAGCGCGAACACCGAGTCGTTGCCCACCACCCACGCGGTCTCGAGCGGCGGCACGCGGCCGTTGCTCGCCTTCTCGAGCCCGGCCCACGCGCTCGCCGGCCGCAGCGGATGCGTCCGCTCGGTGAGCACCGTGTGGCGCGCGATCTCCCGGTTGTGCCCGTTCACCACGTAGATGCCCGCCCCCTGGAGCGCGCGCTCGGCCTCGGCCCGGCGCCGCTGCATCGCCGGCTCATCACGGCTCGACGCCGGCGGGTAGCCCGGCGTCTGCGGCGCCTGCGTGACCTGATGCCCCATCACCGTGCGGCCCGCCCGCGCCGCCGTGATCCACAGCGGCTCCGCGCCGAGCACCTCCGCGCTGAAGCCGGAGACGCCGTCCAGCAGCGTGTGCTGGTCTTGCGGAAGCCGCAGCTGACGGTTCGCCGTCACACCCGTCACGTCGCCGTACGCGCCCGTCCACAGCACCGCGTGGCTCGGGGCCGTCACGCTCGGGAACGCGGTGACCGCGTGCGCCGCGCACGCGCCGGCGTCGAACAGGGCGAGGAAGTTCGGCACCGCGTCAGGCGGCAACGACTCCCGCACACGCGCTTCGTTCAACGCGTCGAAGCTGACGAGGATGGCGCGGCGCGGCACCGCGTCCGCGCCGGCACCGGCGCGCATCGCCGGTCCGCCGGCCGCACCGGGCTCGGCCGCCGGCGGGGCGGACGTCCTCGCGCACGCAGCGATCGCGAGGGCAGGCAGGAGGATGCGAGCGATTCCACTGCGGATGTGGAGCACCATCGTCTCCCCGGATTGCCGTGGCTCCCGAACCAGCACGCCCTGGCCGGGCGCGGTAGCCGGACGTTACTGCGGCGCCGCGCGCCGCGGCAAGGAGGTCTGCTCGGGGACCGGGCGAGCCGGCCAGCGCCGCTCTCTCGCATCGCCGACTGGCCCGCGGCGCGCGCGGCGGCGACGGCGCGGGGCAGCTACTCCCGGGGCCGCCGAACACGGCCCTCCCCTCCCTGTGTTCGCGGCGAACTTCCCCGCTCGGCCGGGCGCGCCCGGGCGGCGTGGAAGTCGACCGCGCCGGACGCGGCGAAGCCCCCACGCGTCGGCGCACGGACCCGAAGCCATGGAGGTTGGCCGTGCCCGGCGCGGCGGACTTCCAACCCACCGTCGGATCGCCTCGCAACCGTGGAAGTTCACCGCGCCCGGGCGCGACAAACCCGGAGCATGCCGCCGCGGCAGGGAACCGACCGAGAGAGCGCCGTCCCTTGTCTCCCGCCGCCACCCGCGTGAGATTGGCGAGCTGACCCGTACACGGACGTGCCCGGGGCCGGCGTCGCGCCCCGTCAGCCACGCGCGGAGCGTGCTGCGGCGGAGGCCGCGCACCGGAACCGGCGATGGAGGCGCGGGGGCGAGGTGCGACGGCGCCCCCCCCCACGGCCCCGGCACGCGTCGGAACCAGGACCGAGATGGAGGACGGCTCAGCCGTGAGCTACACCGTAGAGGACCTGCTCAAGCTGTTCGACCTCGAACAGATCGAGCACAACATCTATCGCGGCCGCAACCGCGACATCGGCAGCGGCCGCGTCTTCGGCGGCCAGGTGCTTGCGCAGGCGCTCGTCGCGGCGCGCCGCACGGTGGAGGAGGATCGGGTTGCACACTCGCTCCACGGCTATTTCATCCTGCCCGGCGACCTGAAGGCGCCGGTCGTGTACTTCGTCGAACGCCTGCGCGACGGCAAGAGCTTCACCACTCGCCGCGTCACGGCGATCCAGCACGGCCGCGCCATCTTCAACATGTCCGCGTCGTTCCAGGTGCGGGAGTCGGGGCCCGAGCACCAGATCGAGGCGCCGCGGGACGTCGCGCCGCCGGAGTCGCTCCGCTCCGAGCTGGACCAGATCCGCGAGCAGGCGGACCAGATCCCCGAGGCGCTACGGCCCGTGCTCACCCAGGACCGGCCCATCGACTTCCGGCTCGAGACGCCGCGCACGCCGTTCCGCACGGGTGCGCACCCGCCCGTGCGCCGCGTCTGGCTGCGCGCCATCGGCTCCATCCCCGACGACCTGCTGTTGCACCAGGCCGTCCTGGCCTACGCGTCCGACTACGGCCTGCTGGACGCGGCGCTGCAGCCGCACGGGCTCAACATCCGCACGCCCAACCTCCAGGTCGCGTCGCTCGACCACGCGCTCTGGTTCCATCGTCCGTTCCGCGCCGACGACTGGCTGCTCTACGTCATGGACAGCCCGGCCGCCGCCGGCGCGCGCGGGTTCACGCGCGGCAGCTTCTTCACGCGAGACGGCGTGCTGGTGGCGTCGGTCGCGCAGGAGGGGCTGATGCGGCTGTGGCCCAGCGAGGGCAAGGGCGCGGGCGAGGGGAAGGGTTGAACGGGGCGCGGCGTTGCCGTGCCCTCACTGCCCGCGTGGAGGTCGCCTCGTGGATCGCGGGATCGAGAACGGGCAAGGGTTGCGCGTCGGCGTCGTGCGTCGCGCCGCCGGCGCGATGGGCCGTCGCGCCTTCCTCCAGCGCCTGGCCAGCGCGGCCGCGCTGGCAGCGCTGCCCGAGGGGCTCGTCGCGTGCGGTGAGCGCGCGGCGGTGCGGCGCGGGCCGCCCAACCTGCTGCTCATCCTCGCGGGCGACCTCGGCCACGGCGCTGCCGCCACGTTCGGCGGCAGCGACGGCTCCCTGCCTGCGATCGAGCGGCTCATCGCGGGCGGCGTGCGCCTCACGCAGGCGTACGCCGCAGCCCCCGCGGCCGCGCCCACGCACCTCGCGCTCATGACCGGCGCCTACCCGGCACGGACGGAGGTCGGGCTCCGCGAGCAGCTCTCCACCCACCCGCTGGGGCTCTCGCCCGGCCCGTCCACGCTGCCGCGCAGGTTGAAGGACGCCGGCTACGAGACGGCCCTCGTCGGCACCTGGCGCCTGGGCGCACTTCCCGAGTTCCACCCGCTGCGCCACGGCTTCGATGAGTTCTACGGCTTGCTCGACACGACAGATGCTGCGCCCCCTGCCGACGCCGACCGCGGCACGCACCTCGTGTACGACGGCGAGACGCCCACACGCATTGAAGGCGACGTCACCGATCTTCTCACCGAGCGCGCGGTGCGGCTCATCGCGCGGCAGCGCAGCGCACCGTTCTTCCTGAGTCTCCAGTACGACACGCCGCGCGCCACGCCGCACGCGCCCGGTGACGCGCCCGATCTCGACCCGCTCTTCCAAGGCGGCTCGCCGGAGGCCCACGCGCGTGCGCTCGAGCGTCTGGACGCCGGCATCGGCCGGGTGCTCGACGCGCTCGCCGCCCACGGCCTCGAGGAGAACACGCTCGTCGTCTTCATCAGCGAGAACGGCACGGGGCGGTTCTCCCGCAGGGGCCCGCTGCGCGGCGGGAAGATGACGCTCTGGGAAGGCGGCATCCGTGTGGCGGCAGCAGCGCGGTGGCCGGCCGTGATCCCCGCAGGGACGGAGACGGACCAGGCCGCCATCACCATGGACTGGACCGCAACACTGCTCACCGCCGCGGGCATCGAGCTGGACGCCGACACCGCGCCCGACGGCATCGACCTCATGCCCGTGCTGACCGGTGCGTCGGCGCCCAGCGCCCGCGAGCTGTTCTGGCGCACCGACCAGCGCACCCGCCACAAGGCCATGCGCGGCGGCGACTGGAAGTACCTCGCCACCGAAGAAGGCGAGTTCCTCTTCGACCTCGAGACCGACCCCGGCGAGACGCGGGACCGCAAGCACGACCAGCCCGACCTGTTCGAGCGCTTCAAGGCGGCGTACGCACGGTGGGAGGCCCAGATGCTGGAGCCCGCTGCGCCGGATCCGGCGAGGGCGTGACGGGAGACGCGGCGAGATCCACCATCACGTCTCGGAACCCGTTCCCGCTCGCGGCCCCAGGGGCGCGGCAAAGGGGCGACATCGCCCGGAGCGTGTGCGCGGCGCTGTCCATCGGGTTCGCGCTGCGGCGCATAGAGCCGTACGAAACTCACGTGCGTCGCCGTGTCTCTCGCCAGGGCGACGAAGCGGCCGTCGGCTAGGATCCGGCCGGGAACGCGCCATCCTCGATCACCACGGCGTCCACGGTGCCCGTCGCAGGGTGAACGACCCACACGGCCAGCGGAGCGCCCTGCATCGAGGAGGGCCGCCATGGCTCGAGCCAGACGAAGCCGTCCGGGTCGACCGTCAGGTCGCTCCACTTGAATCACGCGGTCGGCCGCACGCGGCGGACGTCCACATTCCAGGATCGGGCACCCGCGGACCTTCGGGAGCGGCGGCACCGGGTCGCGCGCAGGAGCGTGTGGGATAGAGTCGGCTCCACCAGCCAGGTTTCGAGCACCCGGGTCCCTTCCGCACGGTCGGCGCGGTCCGCGGAGTACACGACGCGGCCGCACCTCGCCGCGATGCGCCAGGGGGCATCGAGAACAGGAACGCCGCGTCCGACGTGGCGCCGGAACTCGCCGCGCGGATGGAACTCCGATTGGCCGGAGCTGTGTCGGAAGCACGCCAACGAGATCGATGGACCGACCCGATGTGTGGAGGCGCACCCGCCGTCAAGAAATCGGCAGGGCTCCATCGCCGCGAACTCGAGATGCCGTCATCGGGGGCAGTGATAGCGCAGCCGGTACAGCGCGGGCTGTTCGAGGATATCAGTGAGGAGCAGCTCGTCCTGACCCGTGACCGCCAGCGACCACGCCGTGAACGGGAGGAACAGCCGGCACTCCAGCGTACCCGTGGGCCCGATCACATCGACGGCCTGCGCAGGGACGCGGTACTCCTCCGATCCGAGGCGCGCCGTCTTCGGAGCGACTGCCGTGAGCACGAACAGCCGCCCTGCGCCGTCCAGCTCGATGTCGTACGTGATCAGTTGAGCGTCACCAGCGGGCAGCGGCGAACGGCTCGTGACGTACTCCCTCATCGGAGGCGGATCGAACGCCAGCGGCCGCCGCAAGCTCCCTGCCCTCTGGCCGCTCGCCGTGAACCGTTCGACGTGCGGCTCGAACGGCCAGGCCACGACGATGCTCCCATCGCGCGGGTCGCGGGCGACGCGGACGTAGTTGCCGAGTATGGGGATCACCACGCCCTCGTACGGGCGCGCCGCTCCGAACTCGCCGATCGCCTCGCCCGAATCCAACGACACGACGGTGATCAGGGAGTCTCCGCGCAGCACGGGCCGGTTATCCATGAGCGCGAAGTTCTGGCCGAACGTTGCGGCGTACATCACCCGCCGTGTCGGATCGATCGTCGCATCCTGGGCGCCTCGCGCGTAGGGCATCGATCGAATGAACCTGCCGTCGCGATCCAGCGCCTGAATGCGTCCGTTCCCTTCATCCACGACCCAGAGCGTGTCGGCCACCCGCCCCAGCGCGCTGGGCTTCTTCAGCTCGCCGGGGCCGGAGCCGGCGGAGGCGAGCGTGTCGACCCGTGCCCCCCTGAACCGATAGAGCTCGGAATTCCCGCGGTCGAGCACGTACACCGCGTCATCCGGCCCCTGGATCACCGCGACCGGCTCGTACAGCTCGATGCCTGCCAGAGCGGAAAGGGTGTCCACCGAAAGCAAGCGCCCCTCGACGGCCGGAGCCCGCTCCGCGCCGCAGCCCGCTGCAAGAAGGCAGACAGCAAGGAAACGTGTCGCGCTCCGCTCCATCGATCAGTCGTCGGGATCCAGCGCTAACCTGTCGAGGAGAGCCCTGGTCTCCTTGCTCCCAGGGAGCGACAGGTCGTGCCAGTCACGAACCCTGTCGTCACACGTCGGCGTCCGCAGCGCGCCAGGCGGCCGGGACGCGGCTTCGGCGATCGTCCTCGCCGTGCCGCCGCTCGGGCCCGCGGAAGCGCAACTCCTGCCAACGCTGCTGCTCGCGGCGCAACCTCTCCTGCTCGCGCTGCCATCGCTCCTGCTGGCGCCGCAGCTCCCGCTCGAGGTCGCGCAGCGCGCGCTCGAGCGTGCGCTCCACGCTGCGTCCGATCCGGTCGATCTCGCGCCCATCCGGCACGACGTTGCGGAGCTCGCGCTCGACCTGCGGCGCCAGCTCGCGCCACAGCAGGCCGGGCAACGACTCGAGCCCGCCGCGCGGCACCTCGATCGTGTTGTCCGCGATGCGCGGTTGCGACCGGCGCAAGTCCCACCACGGCTGCCACCAGGGCCACCAATCCTCGTCCGTCGCGATGCGGCGCATGATGGCGCCCCACGCCGCGGCCGGCGCCGTCCCGCCCGTCGCTCGCACCGCGATCGGGCGCGGGCGGTCGAAGCCGATCCAGACCGTCGCTACGCGCCGCGTGGTGTAGCCCACGAACCAGGCATCGGTCCAGTCGTCCGTCGTGCCGGTCTTTCCGGCCGCGGGACCGCGGTAGCCCGCGCCGCGCACGGCGCGCCCCGTGCCTTCGTCGACCACGCCGGTGAGCAGCCGGGTCATCTCCCGGGCGACATCGGGATCCATCACCTCGCGCCGCGCGACCTCCGGCTCCCACAGCACGCGGCCGTCCGCGTCCTCGACGCGCAGCACGAAGCGCGGCGCGACGGCGTGGCCATCGCCGGCGAACGCGGTGTACGCCGACGTCAGCTCGAGCGGCGTCGCCTCCGCGATCCCCAGCGCGAGCATCGGCGTGTGCCGCAGCTCGCCGCGGAACCCCGCGCGCCGCGCCAGCTCCGCCACCTCGTCCGGACCCACGGCCTCGGCCAGACGCACCGCCGGCACGTTGCGCGAGTGGACCAGCGCATCCCGGAGCGTGACATAGCCGGTGAAGCGGCCGTCGTAGTTCTTCGGTTCCCAGACCTCGCCGTCGGCCACGAGGCGGTACGGGGTGTCTTCGAGCCAGTCATACGGGCGGTAGCCGCGGGCGAGTGCCACGGCGTACACGAACGGCTTGAACGTGCTGCCCGTCTGCCGGCGGCCGAGCACGGCACGGTTGTAGGCCGAATGTCCGTAGTCACGCCCGCCGACCAGCGCGAGCACGTCGCCCGTGCGGGCGTCCATCACGACGGCCGCGCCCTGGAGGTACTGCGTCTCGGCCGACGACGGGTCGTGCCGCGCGAAACGGGGGCCGGCGAACCGGCCGAACGCGCCACTCTCGACGCGCCGGATCTGGCGCTCCAGCTCCTCCTCCGCAGCGCGCTGCGCCTCGAGGTCGATCGCGGTGGTGATGCGCAGCGGCTTCCGGTAGAGCCCATCGCCCAGCTTTTCCTCCAGCAGGCTGCGCACGACCTGCACGTAGTAAGGCGCGACGAGGCCTCGATGCCTCGCTGGCCGCGCTTCGGCCAGCCGCAGCGGCCGACCCTTCGCCTCCTCGGCCTCCTCCGCATCGATGCGGCCCTGCTCCGCCATCAGCGAGAGCACGAGGTCGCGCCGCGCACGCGCCTCGTCCGGCCGACGCCGCGGGTCGTAGTACGACGGCGCGCGCGGCAACGCCGCGAGCAGCGCGGCCTGCTCGAGCGACAGCGATTTCGCGCTCTTGCCGAAGTACTGCTGCGCCGCGGCCTCGATGCCGTACGCGCCGCCGCCGAAGTAGATGTGGTTGAGGTACAGCTCGAGGATCTCTTCTTTGGTGAAGCGCCTCTCGATCGCCCGCGCCACCCGGATCTCGAGCAGCTTGCGGCCCAGGGTGCGTTCGTGCGGGGGCAGCCGGTCCGCGAACACGTTACGCGCGAGCTGCATGGTGATGGTGCTGAACCCCTCACGGATCTCGCCCGCCCGCAGGTTGGCGACCGCGGCGGCCGGCACGCGCCGCCAGTCCACGCCACGATGCGAGTAGAAGCGCTTGTCCTCGACGGCGATGAACGCGGCGGGCACGTACGCCGGCAGGTCCTCCAGCGTCACGAGCCGGTGTCGCACGGGGCTCAGGTCGGCGAACGGCCGGCCGTTGCGGTCCAGCAGCACGGACGCGTTGCCGGGCTGGTAGGACGCGAGCCGCGAGACGTCCGGGCAGCCGCCGATGCCGCAGCGCTCCCAGAGGAGCACCGCCAGTGCGCCGGCGAGGATCAGCGCGATCCACACCGTGCGCGCACGGAGCACGTTCCGGAGGAAATCCAACGGGGATGGTCGCGAGAACCGATCCATTGTCGCTCCGTCTCGCCGTTCCCGAGCGAGCGCGCCAGACGAACGGCGCGACTTTCCAGAACCAGGAGCCGGCGCCCTGCCCTCCCGTACAGAGCCCGGCGAGAGCAGCGGGCCGTCCCTGACCTGGCGAGTCCCAGGGCTCCAGGACGGGCGCCGCGTGCATTCCCACGCAAGCCCGTACCGGGGCACGGCGGGCCCTTCCCGGACCCGTGAACGCCGCACTCCAGGAACGTGGTCTCGGCCCCTTTCCGGCTTCTACGCCCCTCCGGAGAGGGTGTTTCGCCGTGCACCGACGCCCCGACGGCGGGCAGCGGCCGTCTGACACCTCGGATGCTGCGTTCGGCGTGGAGGGTTGCTGGGTCGGCATCCGGCGCGACGTCGCCCGGATGCGTCGGGGCTGGAGGGAGACTTCAGTCCAGCGGCGCGTGGCGCGGCCAGGGCCGCAGCATCTCGAGCTGACGCGCCACGCCCAGCAGCAGCCCCTCGCCGCCCGGCCGGGCGACGAGCTGCACGGACAGCGGCACGCCGGTGGAGTGGCGGCTTCCGGTGGGCACCGCAACAGCCGGCCAGCGGGCGTGGTTCCACGGCCCGGTGAACGGCGCGAAGCGCGCGTTCACCGCCACGTTGGCCAGCCAGCCGCGCTCGCTCCAGCGCTCGGCCCGCGGCGGCGGCGCCGCCAGCGTCGGCGTCACCAGCACGTCCAGCTCGCGGAAGAACTGCGCCATGAGCGAGCCGAACGCGTCCCGGTGCTCGGCGCGGAAGAGCCTCAGCCGTCGCGCGATGCGGCCCGCGCGGATGTGGGCGCGGGTACGCGGCTCGAGGACGTCCAGCGTGGCGCCGAGGGCGGGCCCGGCTTCGTCGAACTCCGTGGCGACGACGGCGAACCAGCCGGCGAACAACCGCAGCCCCAACCCCGCCGGGATCGGCGGATCGGCGCGCCGGACCTCGTGCCCTGCACGGGCGAGCAGCTCTGCGGTTTCCAGCGTCGCCGCCTCGTACTCGCGGTCCACGCCCACCAGCGGCGCCAGCGGCGACCGCACCGACACGCCGATGCGCAGCGGCCGCTCCGGCACGGCCACGTGCGCGAGCTCCGCACGCGCCGCCATCGCGGAGAGCGTCAACGCGGCGTCTTCGACCGTCGTCGCCAGCACGCCGTTCTCGACCAGGCCGCACCAGTCCGTCGGCCCCATGTCGCACGGCACCACGCCCGGGCCCGGCTTGATGCCGATCAGGCCGCACGCCGCGGCGGGGATGCGGATCGAACCCAGCCCGTCGTTGCCGTGAGCGACGGGGACGATCCCCGCTGCGACCGCGGCCGCGCTGCCGCCCGAGGAGCCGCCCGCGCTCCGGTCCGGCGCCCACGGGCTGCGCGCGATGCCGCTCGCGCCGTCGCTCGTGCCCCACACCCCGAGCTCCGGCATGCGCGTCATGCCGACAACGATGGCGCCCGCCGCCCGCAGCCGGGCGACCACCGGGTGATCTGCCGGCGCCGGGTCCAGCGCCGCACGCCGGGCGCCGTGGCTCAGCGGCTCGCCCGCCACCGCGACGTTGTCCTTCACCGCGACCGGCACCCCCGCCAGCGGCAGGGCGCTCAGGTCCTCCCGCCGCGCCAGCGCCTCGGCCTCCGCGAGCGCCGCCTCCGCGCGCACGCGCGCGAACGCGCCCACGCGCTCGTCCACCTCTGCGATGCGCTCGAGCGCCGCGCGCACGGTGTCCGTCGGGGACATGCGGCCCGCCCGTACCTCGCCGGCGATGGCCGCGGCGGTCAATTCCGTGATCCGCACTGTGACTTGCCGCACCGTCGAGGAGGAACCAGGTACGGAGAGCGGCTGGCGCGAGTCCTGCGTCAACCGGTTTGTTCACGCGCGAACCAGCAGCACCCTTCCGCGCTCTCGGCCCCCCGCCCCTGCGCGCCTCCACAGTGAGCCGCGATGCTCCCTATACTCGGCGCGAGCGGCGGTCGGGGGAAGAGGGGACTCGCGCAATCGAGTGAGCCGACCTACCTTGTTGCGCCTATGCCCACGCTCGCCGACATCCACGCCGCCCGGGACCGGATCCGCGGCGGCATCGTGCTCACGCCGTGCACGCCCGCGCTGGCGTTCGCGGATGTCGTGCCCGGCCGCCTGTGCGTCAAGCTGGAGAACCTCCAGCGCACGGGCTCGTTCAAGGACCGTGGCTCGCTGAACCGCCTGCTCGCGCTCTCGCCGGAGGAGCGGCGGCGCGGCGTCGTCACGGCCAGCGCCGGCAACCACGCGCAGGCGGTGGCCTACCATTGCCAGCGGCTCGGCATCCCCGCCACCGTCGTGATGCCGGAGGGCACACCGCTGATCAAGCTCTCCAACGCGCGGCGCTACGGCGCGCGGATCGTGCTGTCCGGCGCGACCATCTCGGACGCAATGGTCGAGGCGCGCCGGCTCGAAGCCGAAGAGCGGCTCACCATGGTGCACGCCTTCGATGACGACCTCGTCATTGCCGGCCAGGGCACCGTCGGGCTCGAGCTGCTGGAACAGGTCCCGGACCTGACGTGCGTCGTCGTGCCGATCGGCGGCGGCGGGCTGATCAGCGGCATGGCCGTAGCGCTCAAGGAGAGCCGCCCGGACATCCGCGTGATCGGCGTCGAAGCAGAGGCCGCCGCCTCCGCCCTGCTCTCCCGGAAGGCGCACCGCATCGTCCACATCGAGACGGCGGAGACCATCGCGGACGGCATCGCGGTCAAGCGGATCGGCGAGCGGACGTTCCCGCTGATCGAGCGGTACGTGGACGACATCGTCGCCGTCAGCGAGCGCGAGATCGCGACCGCGGTCTATCTGTTGATCGAGCGCCAGAAGGTCGTCGCCGAGGGCGCCGGCGCCGTCCCCCTCGCCGCGCTGCTCACCGGCAAGGTCCGCACGTCGCCGAACGACGTGACCGTGATGGTCCTGTCCGGCGGCAACATCGACGTCAACATCATCGAGCGCATCATCGACCGCGGCCTGGTGGGCGAAGGCCGGCTTGCGCACCTGATGGTGAAGGTGAGGGACCGCCCGGGCGAGCTGGCGCGGCTCACCGCGATCGTGGCTGAGTGCGGCGCCAATGTGCTCGAGATCGGGCACCGCCGCGCCTTCGCGGACATCTCCGTGGCCGACGTCGAGATCGTCATGCACCTCGAGACGCGCGGACGCGACCACGTCGAGGAGATCATCCAGCGGTTGGAAGCGGAGGGGCTGAGGGTCGAGGAGGACATCTGAGCCGTCCCTCGTCCGCCCACACCGCTTCCACCAGCGCCGGCAGAACCTTTGCCGCCGGGCCGGTCAGGTGCCACTCGTCCGGCCCGAGCGGCGCGTCCGGCGGCGCGGTGTTGACCACCACGATCGCCGCCCCGGCGCGTCTGGCGAGTGGAACCAGCCCGGCCGCGGGGTACACCACGCCCGACGTTCCGATCACGAGCAGCGCGTCACAATCTCCGGCCGCCGCGACGGCCCGCTCGAACGCGCCCGGCGGCAGCGACTCGCCGAACCACACCACGTCCGGCCGCAGCGGCGCGCCGCACGCCGGGCAGCGCGGCGGCACGGCGCCGTCGTCCCACGCCTCGACCAGCCGCCCCTCCCGCGAGCACTTCGTGCGCTGGATGCGGCCGTGCAGCTCGATCACGTTGCGGCTGCCCGCCCGCTCGTGCAGCCCATCCACGTTCTGCGTGATCAGCGTGAAGCGTGGGACGAGCGTCTCGATGCAGACCAGCGCGTGGTGCGCCGGGTTCGGCTCGGCCTTCGCCACCCGCGAGCGCCGCCACTCGTACCAGCGCCAGACCAGCGCCGGGTCGCGCGCGAACGCTTCCGGCGTGGCCAGGTCTTCGGGCCGGTAGCGCGCCCACAGCCCCGTCTGCGGATCGCGGAACGTGGGCAGCCCGCTCTCGGCCGAGATGCCCGCGCCCGTCAGCGCCGCGATGTGACGCGCGGCACGCAACCGTCGGATCAGCGCTTCGTCGAACATGCGCAAAGTATCGCGCCGCTGCGCGAGGAACGCCAGGTGCGCGCTGCGGCCGCGACGCGCCCGTGTCGAGGGAGGTCCTCCTGTCTTTGCGTCGCTCCGCCGGATCCGAGCCCTCTCACACCACCACCCGGCGCCACCGCCCGCGGCGGAACACCAGCGCGCTCAGCACGCTCAGCGCGGAGAACGAACAGGCGAGGGCGATGAACACGCCGTCCGCGCCCAGGCCCAGCGGGAACGCGAGCATCCACGCCAGCGGGAACTCGAACACCCAGATGCTCGCCAGGTTCAGAAGCGTTGCGGTCCAGACGTCGCCCGCGCCGTTGAACGCCTGCGTGAGCACCGCCCCGAAGGCGTACGGATAGAAACCCAGGCTCACGATGCGCAGGCAGCGGATGGCGTATGCGCTCGTGGCCCCGTCGGTGCCGAACAGAGCGATGATTCCCGGCGCCGCGATGAGGGACACGGTCGCGGCGCTGCCCAGGAGGACGAGGTTCATGAGCCCGGCCAGCCAGACGGCGCGCTCCGCCCGGTCCGGATCCCCGGCCCCCAGCCCCTGCCCCACCATCGTGGCCGCCGCGTTGCCGAAGCCCCACGCGGGCAGCAGCGCGAACAGGATGACGCGGATGGCGATCGTGTACCCCGCCAGCGCCTCACTGCCGAACTCCGCGATGATGCGTGCGAGCCCGATCCAGCTCACCGTGCCGATGAGTCCCTGGAGCGTCCCCGTGCCGGAGAGACGGACGAGCCGCCACATGATCGCCGGCTGGATGCGCACGTGTCTCCCCCGGATGCGCAGGCGCCCGTCCGCGCGGAGCAGTACGCCGAGCTGGAACGCGACGCCGGTCGCGCGGCTCACCGCCGTTGCCACCGCCGCGCCGGTCACGCCCATCGCGGGGAACGGGCCGAGCCCGAAGATGAGCAGCGGATCCAGGGCGATGTTGAGCCCGTTGGCCAACCACAGCACGCGCATGGCGACCGCCGCGTCGCCCGCGCCGCGGAACGCCGCGTTCAGCAGGAAGAGCAGCAGGACGACGCCGCTGCTGCCGAGCGAAACCGCGGTGTAGCCGGCGCCCACCGCCACCACGTCCGCGGACGCGCCCATGAGGCGCAGCAGCGGGCGCGCATAGACGATGCCCGCAACACCCAGCACCGCCGCGAGCGCGGCGCCCAGCGCCACCGCCTGCACCGTCGCCCGCGCCGCGGCGTCCTCGTCCTGCTCGCCGATGCGCCGGGCGACCAGCGCGGTCACGCCGATGCCGACCCCGGCCGCCACCGTGTACACCAGCGACAGGAGCGTCTCGGTCAGCCCGACCGCCGCCACCGCCTCCGCGCCCAGCATGGACACGAAGAAGATGTCCACCACGGCGAACACGGACTCCATGAGCATCTCGAGCACCATGGGGATCGCGAGCAGCAGCACCGCGCGGCCCACCGGCCCGCGCGTCGGGTCGCTGCCGCGGCCCCAGACGGCGTCGCTCACGGTCCGCCACCAGCGGCCCCGCGCCTCCTGCACCGGCCCCGGCGCCCCATCCACCTGCACACCCATCGCATCGCCCATCGTCTTCGGACTCACACCGAAAAAGGAGCCGCCCCCGGAGCCGAGGCGCCGGGGGCGGCTCCCTGCGTACGCCGCCGCGCACTCAGCGCAGCGAGACCGGCTCCCCGGAGGCCAGACTCGCCGCCTCCGCATCCAGCAGTCGGGCGACCGCCAGCGCGTCGTCCATCGTCACCCGCAGGTCGCGCCGCCCGTCGCGCACGGCTTCGAGGAAGTGAAGCACCTCCGCCTCGTAGCCCGTGGTGGCCGGCAACGGGACGGGCCGCGTCTCGCCGCCGCGGGTGAGCAGCAGCGGGTCGTCGCGGTCGTGCGCGAAGTCGGCCACGGCGTCCTCGAACTCGACCCGATAACGCATGTGGAAGGGGAACCCGGGATCGTCCACCCACCCTCCCGTCGCCGCGATCGACGGATCCCCGCCTCCGTAGCGGTAGCGGGTGGTGAACCGGCTCGCATCACCGACCGTGTGCACCGCGGCCGGCTCGCCGAAGCACCAGAGCACGAAGTCCGCGTCGTGGACGTGCAGCTCGTGCAGCGGACCACCCGTCAGCTCGACGTTCCTGTAGAAGTGCGGCGACCAGTCCGGCTGCGCGCCCACGCGCTCGAAGCTCGCGCTGCGGACCGCGCCGAACACGCCCGTGCGGATCTGCTCGTAGAGCCACGGCCAGCCCGGCCAGAAGCGCATGCACATGGCGGGCATGCAGAGCGTCGAGGCGCGGGCCGCGGCCTCGGCCAGCGGGCGGACCGCCTCCGCCGTGAGCGCCACCGGCTTCTCCACGATCACGTGCTTGCCCGCGGCGAGCGCGGCCAGCGCCAGCTCGACGTGGCTGTCCGTGTGCGTGCAGATGCTGACGACGTGGATCCGCTCGTCCGCGAGCAGCTCGTCCGCGCTGGTGTAGATCCGCGTCTCCGGAGGAAGTGCGCCAGTCTGCGATTGCTGTGCCAGGTTGCCGCCCCCGGACCGCATCGAGCGGCTGTAGATGCCGATCAGGCGGCAGTCGATGCCGGCCTCCGCCGCCGCGGCGTACGCGGCCGCGTGCGTGCGCCCCATCACGCCGTACCCGATGATGCCGACGCCGATCACGGTTCGGCCTCCAGGCGCAGCGGTCGCCGCGTGGTTCGTGACACCGTCGTCGTCATTGCCTCGCTCCCGGAGAATTCGGACGCGGCCGAAGCCACCGGACAACCTACAACGCGGCACGCCTCGCCGCGAGGACAGCGGCACCCCCGCGCCGTCCTCGCGATCCGCGCCCTCATCGCCGCCCGCGCCTCCGCGTGAGGGGACGCCGCGTCTTCCGGGGCGTGGAAGGCGCGGAGCTCGGGATCACACGGAGCCGAGGAACGTGTGGAGCCGGCCCTACAAGACCGAGAGGGGGACCTACGCCGCCCGGGCCTCGCCGCGCTCGGGCCCGCCGCGCTCGCTCACCTCCGCCGACTTCGCGCGGACGCCGATGCCGTGCTCCATCACCAGACCGGCGACGGCGCCGCCGATCAGCGGGCCGGCCCAGTAGACCAGGTGGTCCGTCCACGCGCCGGAGACGAGCGCCGGGCCGAACGCGCGCGCCGGATTGACCGCCCCGCCGGTCAACGGCCCGAACGCCAGGATGTCCGCAGCGATGGTGAGGCCGATGGCGATCGGGAACACCGACGCGGGCGCCCGCTCGTCCACCGCCGTGCCGAACACGACGAGCACCAGGAAGAACGTGCCGATCGCCTCCAGCACGATGCCGGCCAGCGCGCTCACGTTCGGCGCCAGCGCAGGAGTCCCCTCGCCCACCGCGAACCGGCCGAACGCGGCAGCGACGATCAGCGCCGCCACCACGGCGCCGACGATCTGGGCGGCCCAGTACACCGCCGCCTGCCGGATCGGCATCCGGCCCGCCACCACGAAGCCCAGGGTGATCGCCGGGTTGAAATGGGCGCCGGAGATCGCGGCGAGCGCGGCCACCATCACCAGGATCGCGAGCCCGTGCGCGAACGCCACGGCCACCAGACTGCTCGGTTCCGACTCGCCCGCCAGCGTCGCGGCGTTGATCGCGAGCACACCGGCGAACACCAGCGTGAACGTGCCGATCGCTTCGGCGAGGGCGATCCGCGTGGGAGATCTGACCATAGGGCGCGCCGCTCCTTCCCGGGAAAACCGCGCCGCACGCGCGGCAGCGGTGGCGCGCCGGGGAGCCAGACACGTGCCACGCGCCGCCCTGCCTCCTTCACCCCGGCCCCGCCCGCGCCGCTGGCTCCGCCCACGCGGTGCAACCACACGACGAGCGGCCGCGCACGCGCCCCCGTACGCGGCCGCAGTCGTCGCCGACGCTGCGCCCTGCACGCGGCCTCGGTCTGCCTCAGTCCGCCACGTCGATGTGCCGCGCGATCACCTCCCGCGCGCGCCGCACATCCTCGACGCGCTGGTTGCCCGCCTCGCGCTCGATCACGAGGTCCACACGCAGCTCCGCTGCACGCAGCACATCGAAGAACGCGGCCCAGTCCACCTGGCCCTCCCCCACGGGCACCTCGGTGCCCCATTCGCCCGGCCGCCCGGACGCGATCGCATCCTTGATGTGCACCTGCCGCACCCACGGCGCCAGCCGGCGCAACGCCTGCACCGGGTCGCCCATGCCGTACAGGATCATGTTCGCCGGGTCGAAGTTCACGCCCACACCGGTGTCGCCCAGGTCGTCCAGCAACTCCGCCAGCGTGTCCGCCGTCTCCTGCCCGGTCTCCAGCGCCACCCGCACGCCCCGCTCCGCGAAGACGCGCGCGACCTCACGGATCCGATCCGCCAGGACGCCACGGCGCGGGTCCGAGGGGTCGTGCGGGATGAACCCCGCATGGAACGTGACCAGCGTGATGCCCAGCACCTCCGCGAGGCGCGCGCTCTCCTGCGCCACCACCCGGTTCGCTCCCCACGTCTCGTCCGGCACGAGCCCGCCGGTGCGACGGATCGACTCCAGCGTGCTGTAGTCCTCGCCCACCGGCTCCATCATCCCCGAGACGATCCGGATGCCGGCCGCGTCGAACGCCGCGCGCACCTCGTCCAGCGGCAGCGCGCCCGAGCGGATCGGCTCCAGCGCGAGCTGCACCGCATTCAGACCCGTCGCACGCACGCGGGCCACCAGCTCCTGGACCGTGCGCGGCCGGAGCGACCACGTGCACACCGCCAGCCGCGGGCGGAGCTGCACGCCCGGACCCGCCCGCTCCGGCTTCGGATCCGGCACTCCACCCGCACCGCCCCCGGAGCCACGCTCGGGCTCCGGGACGACGACGTCGTTCTCTGCCATCACGTCCTGCCTTCCGCTCGGGTCATCGCGACTTCGCCATCGACTCCAGCCGCTCGAGGTGCTTGGCCAGCACCTCCCGACTGGTCCTCAGATACTCCACGATCAGCGCCAGCTCCTCGTCCGAATACCGCGCGGCGACCTCCTGCCCCTCCTGCCCCAGGGGGCCCCAGATCCGCGCGATCTCCTCACGCGCCCGGTCCGTCAGCTCCACGTACACCCGCCGCCGGTCCCGCTCATCCCGGACCCGCCGCACGTACCCCGCCCGCTCCAGCCGGTCGATGAGCGCTGTCGTCGCGCCGGTGGTCAACCGCGCTTCCCGCGCCAGCTCCGTCGCCGTCACGGGCCCGCGCCGGTCCAGGACTCCCAGGCACCGGAGGTCCGTGGGGTTGATCCCCAGCAGGTCCGCGGCCGCGTCGTCGAACGCCCGCGTCGCCTCCTGCTCCAGCCGCAGCTCGGTGAACAGCTCCTCGAGAAGGACCCGACGATTACTTGACAATCAAGATACTCCATTGTAGAGTAAGTGGGACATCGAACCAAACTACCCGGGCCCGGGCCCTGGCGGAAGACCTCCGCGCCTCCGCGGCGGCCGGCCGGGTTCCTGCGTCCGCCGTGGCCGGCCTGCCCGCCCCGCGGCGGCAAACCCGAAAAGGGGGATGCATGCGAGCACTGATCATTGGCGCCGGCATCGGCGGCCCCGCCGCGGCGGTGGCGCTCCAGCGCGCCGGCATCGAGCCCATCATCTGCGAGGCGCGGGCCGCGACCGCCAGCTCGACAGGGCTCTTCCTCGGCCTGGGGATCAACGGCATGCACGTGTTGCGTGAGCTGGGCCTCCTGGACGAGGTCCTGAGCCGCGGCGCGGTCCCGACCCCCTGGCTGGAGTTCTTCAGCGCGACTGGCCGGCGCCTGGGCGCGGTGCCGATGGGCCGGCTGGATGAACGCACGCCGAGCGTCACGCTCACGCGGAGCGCCCTCCAGGAGGCGCTGGTGGAGGCCGCGCGGGACCGGGGGATCACGATCCACCACGGCCGACGCTTCGTCGAGTACCGCGAAGCGACGAACGGCGTCGTGGCGCGGTTCGAGGACGGCGGCGAGATCGAGGCGGATCTGCTCGTCGCTGCGGACGGGATCCACTCCGCCGTGCGCCGCGCCGCGTTCCCGGACGCGCCCGCGCCCAGCTACGCGGGGCTGCTGAACCTCGGCGGGTTCGTACGGGATTCGGGTCTGCCGCCCACGCCGGATGCGATGCGCATGGTCTGGGGGTGGCGCGCGTTCTTCGGCTACACCGTGCAGGAGAACGGCGAGGCCTGGTGGTTCGCGAACGTGGGAGAGGCGCGCGCGCCCCGGCGCGGGGAGCTGGAGGCAGTGTCCACGGAAGAGTGGCGACGACGTCTCCTCGCCCTCTTCGCGGACGACGCGCCGTTCATCGCCCGGCTGATCGAGGCGACGCCGGAGATCACCGCGACGTCCATCCACGACCTGCCGTCGCTCCCCGCGTGGCATCGCGGCCGCGTGGTTCTCATGGGCGACGCTGCGCACGCGGTCTCGCCGAGCTCCGGGCAGGGCGCCTCGCTCGCGCTCGAGGATGCGATCGTGCTGGCGAAGTGCCTGCGCGACGTCACGCCGGTCGAATCCGCGCTCGCGCGCTACGAGGCGCTGCGTCGGCCGCGCGCGGAGCGGATCGTGGCGGACGGCCGCCGCCGGGGCACGTACAAGGCGCTGCGGAGCCGCGCCGCGGTCCGGCTGCGCGACCTGGTCATGCCGCTCGCGCTGCGCGTCTTCGCCAACGGGCAGCGGCTGGCGTGGATCCACGACTACCGCGTGCGTTGGGACGAGCCGGTCACGGGTCGGGCGGCGTGACGGGCGGATCGCCTCGCCCGGGACGCAGTCCGGGAAGGCCCGGTGTCTCGCTCTGGGGAACGCGCGGCGCGGCGGTCGGTCGTGCTCGCCGGGGACGCTGCCGCCGCGCCCCTGGCGACCACGGCGCCGCGGCTTGCGTACGCCCGCCGCCGCTCGCACGTTTGCAGCGGCCATGGACTCTGACAGCAACGCGAGGAAGGACATGAGCCACGAAGGCGGATCGAACGACGTCGCCCGTGCTCGCTCCGAAACGAAGGCCGCGGCCGTGGTCCGGCCGGCCGATGCGGTGCCGATGCGCGAACTCCCCGTGGGCCGCGGCGCAGCGATGCAGGTGTTGCTCGGCCCGGACGAGGGCGCGCCGAACTTCGTGCTGCGACGCTTCCGCATGGAGCAGGGCGGCGGCATCCCCGCGCACACCAACGAGGTCGAGCACGAGCAGTACGTGCTCCGCGGGCGCGCGCGCATCACGATCGCGGGCGAGGTCCACGAGGTGGGGCCAGACGACACGCTGTACATCCCCGCCGGCACGCCGCACTCCTACGAGGTGATCGAGGGGCCGTTCGAGTTCATCTGCGTGGTGCCGAACGCGCCGGACCGGATGCGGGTGCTCGACGAATCCTGCTGATGCGACGAGCCCCGGGGGCGGGCCCGACGAATCGTGCCTCCCCCGGGGCTCCAGCCGGCCTCGTCCCGATCTGCCGCTTCAGCTCCCCGCGGTCCGTACCGGGAACGCGACCCGCGTCCTCTCCCACGCGATGACCATCTGCACCGCGCCGCCCTCCGCGGGCTCGAGGCCGATCGAGAGCCGCTCGACGTGGTCGGTCGTCTCCGGCGTGACGGTGAAGCTGCCGACGTCCTGCGCCCGAACGCCCTCGTTGATGGGGATGCCCCAGCGGTTGGCCGCGCGGTTCACGACGATCGTCCACTCGGCCTCGCCTGGGATCGCGTACAGCGAGTACGTGCCGGGCTCGACGCGCACCGTGCCGATCTCCGCGGGCACCGTCACATGGATCGTGGTCGCCTCGTTCGCGCCCAGGCGCCACGGCTGGCCGTACGGCACCAGCCCGCCGAAGATCTCACGGCCACGAGCCGACGGCGCGCTGTAGCACACCTTCACGACGCCATCGCCGAGCTGCGCGCTGGTGGAGTCCGGCGGGCTCGCCCGCGAGGCCAGCTCATCACCGGACGCGTTCCAGGTGCAGGCGGGCGCGCCTGCCACATCCGCCGCCACCATGCCGGCCGCCTCCGACGGCGCGCTCTCCTCCGCCGCCGCGGCCTCGCCGCCAGCGTCTCCCTGCTGCCCGCAGGCCAGCGCCAGCACGCAGAACGACACCGTGAGACCGAATCCGAGTCCACGTGAAAGCCGCAGCGCTTCCATGAGTCGGTCCTCCCGTCGCTGGTTGCCTTACCTGTCGTACGCGGAACGGGGCAAGGTACGCGGCTCGGGCGAGGATGGGAAGGCTGCGGCGCAGTCACCCGTTCGCGGTGGCGCGGGGCCCGGCGCCACGCCAGATTGCGGGCCCGGGTTCCGGATCCAACCGCTTGCGAGGGAGTGTCATGCCGATCTCCTGCCGTATCCACGTGATTCTGCTCGCCAGCGCGGTTTCACTGTCGCCGCTCGCGGTGCCGACGTCGCTGCACGCCGCCCTCCGGCAGGAGCCGCGTGCGCAAGCGGCGCAGCCTCGCCCGCTGGCCGCGCAGGACCTGTTCGCGCTGCGGCGCATCGGCTCGCCCGTCGTCAGCCCGGACGGCGAGTGGGTCGCCTACACGATCACCACGCTGCTCGAGAAGCAGGACCGCAGCGAGACGCGCATCTGGATGGCGCCCGCCGCCGGCGGCGAGGCGCTGCCGCTCACGGCGGAAGGGGTTTCGTCCTCCAGTCCGCAGTGGAGTCCGGATGGCCGCTGGCTCGGCTTCCTCTCCGCCCGCAACGGCGGCGAGACGCAGGTCTGGGTGCTCGACCGCCGTGGCGGCGAAGCGCAGCAGCTCACGGACGTGAAGCAGGGCGTGAGCGGATTCGTGTGGTCACCGGATGGCAAGCGGCTGGCGCTACTGATCCGTGATGCGGATGAGCAGGCGAAGGCGAGCGCGGATTCCGCCGCGGACCGCGACCGCCCGAAGCCCTGGGTCATCGACCGCATCCAGTTCAAGCGCGACGGCCAGGGTTACCTGGACCGCCGCCGCACGCACGTCTACGTCTTCGATGTTGCAACGAAGGCGCTGCGTCAGCTCACCTTCGGCGACTACGACGACTCCTCGCCCGTCTGGAGCCCGGACGGCCGCTGGATCGCCTTCGTGAGCAACCGCGACGCTGACCCGGACACCACCGTGAACACGGACGTGTGGGTCGTGCCGGTTCCGGAAACCATCGAGCCGGTGCCTGCCGGCGATGAGGCGAGCGCCGCCGGGGGCGTCACGCCGCGCCGGCTCACGACGTCGCCCGGCCGCGACCACTCGCCCACGTGGAGCCCTGACGGCCGCTGGATCGCGTATGTGACCGATGCGTCCACCACGCCGGCCGGGCTGGCCTACGGCATTACCGCGCTCGCGATGGTGAACGTCGACGGCGACCCGGCGCCGCGCCGGCTCGCGCGCGCCCTCGACCGCAGCGTCGCCTCTCCGCGCTTCACGCCGGACGGTCGCGGCGTTCTCGTCCTGCTACGCGACGAGGGTCGCCGCCCACTCGTGCGTGTGGACATCGAGACGGACGAGGTCACGCCCGTGGTCGGCGGTGAGACGAGCGTCGGCGCGTACGACGTGAACGCGCACGGCGTCATCGCCGCGCTGGTGAGCGAGCCGCACGTGCCGGGCGAAGTGTTCGCGGGCCGGTTGGGCGGCGAGCTCCGCCGTATCACCAGCGTCAACGACTCGCTGATGGCGACGCTGCGGCTCGGCGCCGTCGAGAAGACGCGCTTCCGCAGCAAGGACGGCACGCCGGTGGACGCGTTCATCGTCAAGCCGCCGGACTTCCGGCCCGGCGTGCGCTACCCCACCATCCTCTGGATCCACGGCGGGCCGACGGCGCAGCACGACTGGGGCTTCGATTTCACCGCACAGCTCTTCGCCGCGAACGGTTACGTCGTCGTGCTGACCAACTACCGCGGCTCCGACGGCTACGGCAGCGCGTTCGCCGAGGCCGTGTTCCGCCGCTGGGACGGCAAGCCGCTCGAGGACCTGCTCGCCGCCGTGGACCACGCCATCGCGATGGGCATCGCGGATCCGGACCGGCTGGGCGTCGGCGGCTGGTCGTTCGGCGGCATCATGACCAACATCATCATCACGAACACCACGCGCTTCAAGGCTGCGATGACCGGCGCGAGCGAGGTGCTCTACGCCTCCAACTACGGCCACGACCACTACCAGTGGCTGTGGGAGGTCGAGTACGGCTTCCCCTGGCGGGATCCGCGGCTGTGGGAGCGCATCTCGCCGTTCTACAAGCTCGAGCGCATCCGCACGCCCACGCTGATCATGGGCGGCGAGAAGGACTGGAACGTGCCGATCATCAACTCGGAGCAGCTCTACCAGGGGCTGCGCCGGCTGGGGCGGACGACGCAGCTCGTCGTCTACCCGGGCGAGACGCACAGCATCCGGCGTCCGTCGTTCCAGAAGGACCGCTACGAGCGCTGGCTCGCGTGGTTCGACAGGTACGTGAAGGGGACGGCTGCAGCGGCGGCGCAGTGAGGCGTGTTGGTGGGGCCGGGGCGAGGGCGTGGGCGATGGGGAGGGACCCACCGTCGGGCTGAGAGGCCACCGATCGCCGTGAGGTCGTGCCCGCCGCGCTGCCTCGGGCGGCTCAGAGCAGCGCCACGCGAACGACCACGGCACTGATCACGACCGCGGCGAGGGCCGCCAGCACGGCCACGGCGTAGAGCAGCCGCGGATCCACGCGCGCCGCCACGGCCGGCACCGCGTACGCCGCCGCGAGTACGGGAGCGCCGGCGGCGAGCGTGAACAGCGCGAGCAGCCTGCCCGCGGCCGTGATGTATCCTTCGGTGGCCGCGACCTGGTTGCCCGCCGTCTCGGAGGCGAGCACCAGCGCGGCCAGGGCGAGGAGGCAGAGCGCGCCGATCGTGAGCCGCGAGAGGCCGCGCGCGCCGCTCCGCCGCCACACCCGCACCGCCATGGCGGGGAACACCAGGACTACGGCGATTTCGAGGAGGAAGAGCATCGGCTGCGGATTCGCACGTGTTCGGGAACGGAGGCGGGAACGCCCACGAGGACGTGCACGCCCTGCGTGCGCCCCACCCGCGGCTTCCCCCCGCGGCTCCCTCGCCGGGGGCGCGGGGATGGCGGCGGCCTTCCGGGCGGGAGGGCGGAGCGGGAGGGACGCCCCCGCCCGGACGGCGGGGCCAACGCGGGGCGGCCTCCCGGCCGGAACGGCGGAGCGCCAGGCCCCCTCGCCCGGGCGGCGGGGGCACGGTACCGAGCCTACCGGTACTCCTCCATCAACCGCTCCAGCGCCTCCGCCCCGGGGCACAGCTCCTCATAGGGCAGCTCGACCAGCGGCCGGTCCACCGTGCGGTTGATGGCGTGCATGTCCCTGGAGTCCGGCTGCACGTACAGCAGCCCCGTCGGCACCTCGCCCCGCTCCAGCACGCGCCGGACGTAGGCGTACGCGGCGTCCCGGTCCGTCGGGTCGTAGTCCTCCGCCACACGCCGGAACCGCACCACGCTGCCGTCGTGCATCGTCACGGCCATCACCGTGCCCGGCTCCGAATCCGCCGTGATCTCGCGCCGCACCGGCACGAAGTCGATGGGCGCCAGGTCCTCCATGTGCTGGCGCGTGTACCGGTAGCTCTTGGTCGAGCCCTCGTGGTCGTTGAACGTGACGCAGGGCGAGATCACGTCCACCAGCGCGAAGCCCTTGTGCGTGAGCGCGGCCTTGAGGATGGGCACCAGGTGCTTCTTGTCGCCCGAGAAGCTGCGCGCGACGAACGTCGCGCCCAGCGTGAGCGCCAGCAGCACCGGGTCGATCGGCGGCAATTCGTTGACATCACCGCGCTTCGCCTTCGAGCCCACGTCCGCCGACGCGGAGAACTGGCCCTTGGTCAGGCCGTAGACGCCGTTGTTCTCGATGATGTAGCAGATGTCCAGGTTGCGGCGGATCGCGTGGCACATCTGCCCGAGGCCGATGGAGAGCGAGTCGCCGTCTCCCGAGACGCCGATGTAGACGAGGCTGCGGTTCGCCGCGTTGGCGCCGGTCGCAACGGCGGGCATGCGGCCGTGTACCGCGTTGAAGCCGTGGGACTGGCCGAGGAAGTACGCGGGCGTCTTGGACGAGCAGCCGATGCCGCTGAGCTTCGCGGCCCGGTGCGGCTCGATGTCCAGCTCGAAGAACGCCTGTACGATCGCTGCGGTGATGGAGTCGTGCCCACAGCCCGCGCAGAGCGTGGACATCGCGCCCTCGTAGTCGCGGCGCGTGAGCCCGAGCTTGTTGGTGGGCAGGCCGGGGTGCCGGACCGCTGGCTTGGCAATGGACGTCATGCCTTGACTCCTCCGAGCTGGCGCAACACGCCCTCGATCACGTGGTGGGCACTGAGCGGAAAGCCTCCGTAGTAGCGCACGGACGCGAGCCGCTCCGCCGGCACGCCGGTCTCGAGCAGCAGCAGCGAGCGGAGCTGCCCGTCCCGGTTCTGTTCGACGACGAAGTTCAGCTCGTGCTGGGCGAGGAATTCGGCCACCGCCTCGCCGAACGGGAAGCCACGTACGCGCATGTAGTCGAGTGCTATGCCCTCGTCGCGCAGCCGGTCCATGGCCTCGAGCACGGCGGCGCGGCCGCTCCCCACCGTCACGATCCCGAGCGAGGCGCCGTCGGTGCGGCGGATCTCCGGCTCCGGGACGGCGGCCGCCGCGTTCTTGATCTTCCGCGCGAGCCGCTCCATGACCTCCATGTACTCGGCCGGGTCCTCCGTGTAGGCGCCGTACTTGTTGTGGCCCGAGCCGCGGGTGAAGTACGCACCCTTCGGGTGCACGCCGGGGAGCGTACGGGCCGCGATCCCGTCGCCGTCCACGTCCAGGTAGCGGTGGAACTTCTGGATCCGTTCCAGCGCGTCCGCGTCCAGCACCTTGCCGCGGTCGGGTCTGTAGGCGTCGTCCCAGCGGAGCCGCGGCGTGAGCCAGTCGTTCATGCCGATGTCCAGGTCGGACAGGACGAACACCGGCGTCTGGAACCGCTCGGCCAGGTCGAACGCCTTGACGGCGAAGTAGAAGCACTCCTCCGGGTCGGCCGGGAAGAGAACGATGTGCTTCGTGTCGCCGTGGGACGCGTAGGCGGCGAGCAGGAGGTCGCCCTGCTGCGTGCGCGTGGGCATGCCCGTGGAAGGTCCGGCGCGCTGCACGTCGATGATGACGGCCGGCACCTCCGCGTAGTACGCGAGTCCGATGAACTCGTTCATGAGCGAGAGGCCGGGGCCGGAGGTCGGCGTGAACGCCCGGGCGCCCATCCAGCTCGCCCCGACCACGATGCCCGCCGCGGCCAGCTCGTCCTCGGCCTGCACGATGACGAACTTGCGCTGCTTCGTCTCCGGGTCCACGCGGAACCGCTCGCAGAACTGCTGGAACGCGTCCATGAGCGAGGTCGCGGGCGTGATCGGGTACCACGCGCCCACGGTCGCGCCCGCGTAGACGCAGCCCAGCGCGGCGGCGGTGTTGCCGTCCATCAGCACGTAGTCCCGCGTGGCGTCCATCTTCTCCAGCCGGATCGGCAGCGGGCAGTCGAAGTGCTCGCGAACGTAGTCGTAGCCCAGCCGCACGGCCTTGAAGTTCGCCTCGAGCAGCGCCTGCTTGCGGGCGAACTTCTCCTCCAGGATCCCGTTCAGGATGGAGAGGTCCATGTCGAGCAGCGCCGCGAGCGCGCCGGTGTAGACGATGTTCTTCATCAGCGTGCGCGCCCGGTCGCCCTCGAAGTTCTCGTTGCACATGCGGCCCATGGGCACGCCCAGGAACGTCACGTCGTCGCGCAGCAGCGAGCGGTCCAGCGGCCAGGTCGAGTCGTACAGGACCCAGCCGCCCGGGCGGACCTCGGCGATGTCGCGGGCGTACGTGGCCGGATTCATCGGGACGACGAGGTCGAAGACCGGCGTCCGGGCCGTGTAGCCGTCCCGGCTGACCCGGATCTCGTACCACGTGGGCAGCCCCTGGATGTTCGAGGGGAAGACGTTCTTTCCGGTGACGGGGATCCCCATCCGGAAGATCGTGTGCATGATCAGGCTGTTCGCGCTCGCCGAGCCCGTGCCGTTGACGGTGCCGATCTTGAACGCGAAGTCGTTCACGCGTGGCGTGCCGTCGAGGCCCGGCGCTGCGGAAGCCCAAGCGGTTGCGGTACTCACACGTTCTCCTTCCGTGCCGACGGATCAGCCGCAGAGACGCGGGGAGCGCGATGGAGGCAGGGGACGCGTGCCGGTGGAACGCCGGCCGCGGATCGGGGTGGGTCAGCAGCGATGCTGTATGTCGATCCGGCCACTGCCGTTGGTCCTCGGGTTCGCCGCCGGGCCGGCCGTCCGCCCCGCCTTCCCCGCCCGCGACCGACCCGTCTGGAAGCGTCCGCTCCAATGCACTTTCGGTTCCACCGCGGCCGCGCCGCCCCCGCTACCCCGCCTACCCTCGCGGCGCCGCCGTGAGCTGTACGAGGTCCGAAGCGTAGGGGATCAGCAGCTCGAACTTCATCATGTCCCACGCGGCGGTGGGGCAGCGCTCGGCGCAGAGGCCGCAGTGCAGGCAGATGTCCTCGTCCTTCACCATCACCCGCCCGGTCTGGGGCAGCGGCGCGGAGACGTACAGCGCCTGCGCGCGGTTCTCCGCCGGCGCGGACAGGCGCTGCCGCAGGTCCTCCTCCTCGCCGTTGTGCGTGATGGTGAGGCAGTTGACCGGGCAGATGTCCACGCACGCGTCGCACTCGATGCAGAGCCGCGCCGTGAAGTGCGTCTGGATGTCGCAGTTCAGACAGCGCTCCACCTCCCGCGCCGTCTGCTCCGCGGTGAACCCCAGCTCGACCTCCAGCCCCAGCTCGTCGAACCGCCTGGCCAGCTCCACGTGGTTCATCTTCTGCCGACCCACGGGGTTGTAGTCGTTCTTGTAGCTCCAGGCGTGCATCCCGAGCTTGGCGCTGATCAGGTTCATGCCGTAGGGCGGCCGCTCCGTCAGCGGGATGCCGTTGACGTAGTTGTGGATCGAGATCGCGGCCTGGTGCCCGTGCTCGACCGCCCAGATGATGTTCTTGGGGCCCCACGCGGCGTCGCCGCCGAAGAACACGCCCTCCCGCGTGGACTGGAACGTGACCGGGTCGACGATGGGCATGCCCCACTCGTCGAACTCGATGCCGATGTCCCGCTCGATCCACGGGAACGCGGCCTCCTGGCCGATGGCGAGGATGACGTCGTCGGCGGGGAAGAACACGGTGTCCAGGACCCGCGCCTTCTGCTTGCCGTCGCCGGCGTCGTACCACTCGACGACGTCGAACTCCATGCCCAGGAGCTTTCCGTTCTCGACGACGAACCGCTTCGGCGCGTGGTTCTCGACGATCTCGACCTGCTCCTCCTCCGCGTCCTCCAGCTCCCAGGGCGAGGCCTTGAAGTACGGCCGGCTGCGGCGGGCCATGACCTTGACGTCCTTGCCGCCCAGCCGCCGGGCCGTCCGGCAGCAGTCCATGGCCGTGTTGCCCACGCCGATGACCAGCACCCGCTCGCCGATCGAGTCCACGTGGCCGAAGTGCACGGCCTCCAGCCACTCGATGCCGATGTGGATGTTGCCCTTCGCATCCCAGCGGCCGGGCAGCTCCAGATCCTTCCCCTTGGGCGCGCCGCTACCCACGAAGATGGCGTCGTAGCCCTGCTCCAGCAGCCACTTCATGCTGGTGACAGGCGTGTTGTAGAGCACCTTCACGCCCATGCCGAGGATCATGTCGATCTCCTCGTCCAGCACGGAGGCGGGCAGGCGGAATGCAGGGATGTTGGTGCGCATGAGGCCGCCGGGGCGGTCCAGCTTCTCGTAGATCGTGCAGTCGTAGCCCAGCGGCATGAGGTCGTTGCAGACCGTGAGCGAGGCGGGCCCGCAGCCGACCAGCGCGATGCGCTTGCCGTTCTTCTGCGCGGGCGCCCGCGGCAGCCGGTCCCGGATGTCCTCGCGCAGGTCCGCGGCCACGCGCTTGAGCCGGCAGATCGCCACCGGCTGGCCGTCCACGCGTCCGCGGCGGCATGCGGGCTCGCACGGCCGGTCGCACGTGCGGCCCAGGATGCCCGGGAACACGTTGGACTGGCGGTTCAGGATGTAGGCGTCGCCGTAGCGACCCTGCGCGATCAGCCGGATGTACTCGGGGACGTTGGTGTGGGCAGGACACGCCCACTGGCAGTCGACGACCTTGTGGTAGTACTGAGGGTCGGTGACGTCGGTGGGTTGCACGGACACCCCTTCCGCGAGGGTGACACCGGCGCCCGGTGCGGCGGCCGTGCCGACACTCGGGTGAACACGTGGATGAATGGCAGAAGGGGACGGGTTTGGCAAGGGCGGGGGACAGCGGCACGGGCCAGCCGCTCCACGGTGGCGCTCCCGCCGGAACCGCCGTAAGTTGCCCTATGCATTCGAACAACCCGCTCACCCCGACCCGGTGAAGACGCCATGATGCAGCGTACGAGTCTTCGGACCCCTGGAACCGTGACGCGTCCCGCTGGAGCCGCGGTCGCCCGCCGCTCGCGCTCCTGCATCGCCGCGGCAGCGCTGGCCATCCTCGCCGTCGGCTGCGGGGGCGGCGCGGATCGGCCCGCCGAGGGCGCCGCCGAAACGCCCGCGGGCGAGGCCGCCGCGGATCCCGCCATGGACAACCCGCTGCTCAACCCCCGGCACCCGGACAACCAGGCGACGGCGCCGGACACCTTCCGGGTGCGCTTCGAGACGACCAAGGGCGCGTTCGTCGTCGAGGCGGTGCGTGCCTGGGCGCCGAACGGCGTGGACCGGTTCTACAACCTGGTCCGCAACGGCTACTACGACGACGTGGCGTTCTTCCGCGTCCTGGAGAACTTCGTGGCGCAGTTCGGGATCAACGGCGACCCCGCGGTCAACGCGGTGTGGCGCGCCGCCCGCATCCCGGACGACCCGGTGGTGGAGAGCAACCGGCGTGGCTACGTCACCTTCGCCATGGCCGGCCCCAACACGCGCACGACGCAGCTCTTCATCAACCTGCGGGACAACCGGCAGCTCGACGGGATGGGCTTCGCGCCGATCGGCCGCGTGGTGGAGGGCATGGAGGTCGTGGACGCGCTCTACAGCGGCTACGGCGAGGGCGCGCCCAACGGGCAGGGGCCGAACCAGGGGCAGATCCAGACGCAGGGCAACGCCTACCTGCGCCAGAACTTCCCCAACCTCGACTACATCCAGCGCGCGACCCTCGTCGAGTAGCGGAGTACTGCCCGCCCCCGCCGCGGCCGCATCCGTCGCCGCGGCGGGGCGTCACCGTCAGCATCGAGGCCGACGCCATGACGACACGCCCCACTCGCCGCGACTTCCTCGCCGCTGGCGGCCGCGCGCTCGCCGCGCTCGCCGCGGGCGACGCCGTCCTCGAGAAGCTCGGCTCCTTCGGCGCCACCCGAGCGACTGGCCTCCCCGGGGCCACGGGCTCCCTCGCCCACGCCCACGGCCCGGCCCCGGCCCCCTGGTTCCGGATCTCGCTGGCCCAGTGGTCGCTGCACCGCACGATCCGGGCAGGCGAGCTGGACCACCTGGACTTCGTGCGCGTCGCGCGGCAGGAGTTCGGCATCGAGGCCGTCGAGTACGTCAACACGTTCTTCAAGGACAAGGCGAAAGACGCCGCGTACCTCGCGGAGATGAACCGCCGCGCGGACGGCGAAGGCGTCTACCAGCACCTGATCATGTGCGACGGCGAAGGCCGTCTCGGCGCGCCGGACGAGGCGGAGCGGAAGAAGGCCGTCGAGAACCACTACAAGTGGGTGGACGCCGCCAAGACCCTGGACTGCGCCATGATCCGCGTGAACGCCGCCAGCGAGGGTACGTGGGAGGAGCAGGCCAAACTCGCGGCGGACGGGCTGCGCCGGCTGTGCGAGTACGGCGACCAGGTCGGGATCGACATCGTCGTCGAGAACCACGGCGGCCTCTCGTCCAACGCTGCGTGGCTCGCCCAGGTCATGCGGCTCGTGGATCATCCCCGCTGCGGCACCCTCCCCGATTTCGGCAACTTCCGCATCAGCGAGACGGAGACGTACGACAAGTACAGGGGCGTCCAGGAGCTGATGCCGTTCGCGAAGGCCGTGAGCGCCAAGTCCCACGACTTCGATGAAGAGGGCAACGAGACGGACAAGGACTACCGGCGGCTCATGCGCATCGTCCTGGAGGCGGGCTACCGCGGCTGGGTGGGCATCGAGTACGAGGGCCGCCGGCTGCCGGAGCGCGAGGGCATCCGGCTGACCAAGCAGTTGCTCGAGCGCGTGCGGGACGAGCTCGCGCCGGTGTGAGCGCAGCCGCCTGCGCGGGCGCCCGTCCGCCTTGTCTCGGCCCTTGCCGGCGGGCTAGTTTCCGCAGGGACCCTCACCGCAGGAACCGTCGCTTCCCTGGAGACCGCGAGCACGATGACCGACCCGTTGACCCGCAGGGCGTTCCTGGCGCGCACGGCCGCGGCCGCCGGCGCGCTGGCGGCACTCCACGTGGACTCCCCGGCCGCAGAGGCAGCCCCCGTTCCGCGCGCGCACACACGCCCGACCATCCGCCCCGACGAGCCGCTGCGCATCGGCGTGATCGGCACCGGCGGCATGGGTACCGAGCACTGCCGCGCGTTCATCCGCATGGCCAAGGACGGGCGCGCCGACGTGCAGGTCGTGGCGGTCTCGGACGTCTGCGAGCCGCGGCTCCACAGCGCGCTCGAGGCGTGCATGAAGACCGGCGCGGACTACACCATCCACGCGTACCGCGACTACCGCCAGCTCCTGACCGACCCCTCGATCCACGGCGTGCTGATCGCCACGCCCGAGCACTGGCACGCGAAGATGGTCGAGGACGCGGTGGCGGCGGGCAAGGACGTCTACGTCGAGAAGCCCATGACGCTGCGGCTGCCAGAGGCCCTGCGGCTGCGGGAAGTCGTGCGCGCGAACCCGGACGCGATCGTCGTCGTCGGCACGCAGTACACCATGTACCCGGGCTACAAGGAAGCGCAGCGGCTGATCGCGGAGGGCACCATCGGGAAGCCGGTCTGGAGCCAGACCAGCTACTGCCGCAACTCCAAGGACGGCGAGTGGCTGTACTACGAGATCGACCCGGAGTGGAAGCCGGGCGTCAACCTCGACTGGCGGGCCTGGTGCGGGCCGCTGGGCGAGGCGCCCTGGGATCCGGAGGTGTACGCGCGCTGGCGCCGCTACCGCCGCTACTCCACCGGTATCATCGGCGACCTGCTGGTGCACCGCATCACGCCTCTGCTCATGGCGCTGGACGTGGGCTGGCCCACGCGCGTCGTCGCATCCGGCGGGCACTACGTGGACAAGGCCATGGAGAACCACGACCAGGTCAACATCAACGTCGAGTTCGAGGGAGAGCACACCATGATCGTGGCGGGCTCGACCTCGAACGAAGTCGGCCTGGAGACCATGGTCCGCGGCCACCGCGCGAACCTGTACATCGACGGCCGCCGGCTGACCCTGCGGCCCGAACGCATCTACGCCGAGGAGGTCGAGGAGTACACGTTCGAGGGCCCGGACGTGGGCAACCCCCAGGACGTGCTCCGGCTGCACTGGCTCGAGTGCATGCGGACCCGCGAGAAACCCGTGAGCGACGTCGAGCTCGGCACCCGCGTGATGGTCGTGGTGGACCTGGCGACGCGCTCGCTCTGGGAGGGCAAGGCGTTCGAGTTCGACCCTGCAACCATGAAGGTGCGCGCGCTCTGACGCACGGCGGATCGGACGGCCCGATGACGAAGCTCGAGATCACGTTGGCGCAACTCAACCGGCACCTCTGGGCGCGTCAGGGCTTCGATGCGACCGAGGCGCCGCGCCCCGCCGCGCAGGTGATCGAGGCGGTCCCGGGGATCTACGGCGCCGCGCCGGCCTGCTATCTCTCGGTGCTGGCGCGGAGCCCCAGCGCGGACATCGCCGAGCTGGACCACCTGCTCTACACCGAGCGCAGCGTCGTGCGCACCCGCGCCATGCGCGCAAACCTCGCCCTCGTGGCCGTCCGCGACCTGCCGGACATCTTCCAGGCGACGTCGCACCTCACCCGCAACGCGTTCGCCGACCTCATCCGCAACTCGGGACTCAGCGGCGACGCCTACCGCCACGCCGCCGCGCGCATCGAGGCCGCGCTCGAGGAAAGGCCGCTCACCATCGCCGAGATCCGGCACGCCGTGCGCGACCTGCCCGCCGACGTCCTCGCGGCGCTCAACTACGTCGTCGGCCTCATGTGCGGCGAGGGCCGGCTCGTCCGTGCCGGCGTGCGCGGCGGTTGGACGAGCGACATCGCCGAGTACGCGCGCCTGAGCGACTGGCTGCCGGGCGTGGACCTCGCGGCTGGCGACGCCGAGCGCGGCCGCATGCTCCTCGCCCGCCGCTATTTCCACGCGTTCGGCCCCGCTTCCCTCGACGACTTCCGCTGGTGGAGCGGCCTGCCCCGCGAGGCTGCGGATGCCGCCGTCGCCGCGCTCGGCGACGAACTCGTGCCGATCACCGTGAGGGACGTGCCGGGCGAGCTGCTCGTGCCCGCGACCGTGGTCGAGGAGCTGGCCGCACTGCCCGACGAGGGCCCGCGCGGGATCCACCTCCTGCCGCCCTGGGACGCCTTCCTCACCGCCTACCGCGTCCGCGGCCGCTTCCTCCAGCCACGTTGGTACGAGCGCGTCTACGACCGCGCAGGCAACCCCACCTCCGCCGTGCTGCGCGACGGCCGCATCGGCGGCGTCTGGGACATGGAGGAACGGCAAGGACGACTCGACGTCAAGGTCGCCCTGTTCGACCCCGCAGACAGGCGCACCTGGCGTGAGGTGGACCGCGCCGCCGAGCGCATCGCGAAAGCGATCGGCGCCTCCCAGCACCGCGTCCTGCGCTGCCCGCTGCCGCCGCCGTTCACCGCCGGCGCGGCCGGTAGGATCCGCTCACCGCTCCAGGGCATCGAGGGCGAACGGCCGGACCTCTGATGCGCGGGCGAGCGCGGCAGCGGAGGCGGGCATGACGGCCGAACCCGAAGAGAGGGCGCACCACTCCAGCAAACGCTGCTTCGCCGTTCTCCTCCCCGCCCTGCTCGCCACCAACGCCGCTCTGTCACTGCGATCGGCCGGAGCGGCAGCGGGCCGGGCGAGTTCGAATTCCTCGGCGAGATCCACGTCCACGGCGACTCGCTCCTGGCGGGCGATCCGGACCAGTCCCGAGTCTCCGTCTTCGACAGCGAGGGCCGGTTCGTCCGATCATTCCGCCTCGAGACGAAGGAAGGCCATTTCGGTCCGCGGCTCCAGGGCGTCCTCGCCGAGGGGCGCATCGTCGTGCGCACCATCGCGGCCACCGACCTCGAGCCCGGGGCCGACCCGGGCGTCAGACGCCGCCGCAACACCCTTTGGCTCCACGATACGGACGGCGCGATCCTGGACAGCAGCGCCGCCGTGCCCGGCTCGGAGTCGTTCGATTTCATCGACCACGACGGGTACCTCATCCAGAACACGCCCATCCCGTTCCCTCCCACTGCGGTCACAGCGCCGGGGGATCGCCACATCATCGTCGCGGACACCGAGCGCCCGGAGTACCGCGTCTACGGCGCCGACGGCGCGCTGGAGCGCACGCCGCGCTGCCGACCTTCTTGACGCAACGACCGCCAGCCGATATGATTCATGTATGAACGATTCGACCGGCCGGCAGGCGACGACGGTGGATCCGACCGCCGACAGCACCATGTTCGCGCTCATCCACGTGGGCCGCGCCCTCGAGGCACGGGTCGAGAAGGCGCTTGCCGAGGTCGGGTTGTCCTTCGCCAAGCACGGCGTGCTCCGCCTGCTCATGGAGGCCGGTGAGCCGCTGCCCCTCGGTGACCTGGCCGCCCGCCAGAGCTGCGTCCGCTCCAACATGACCCAGCTCGTGGACCGGCTCGAAGCCGAGGGGCTGGTGAGGCGGGTCGCCGACCCGACGGACCGGCGCGTCATCCGCGCTGCGCTCACCCCGGAGGGCCGGCGTCGCGCTGTCGCCGGGACGCGGGAGATCGAACGGGTACGCCGTGAGTTCGAGGCCTCGCTCTCCGAGGCGGACCGGGCCGCGCTCGGCCGGCTGCTGGCGGCGATCGAGGCGTGACGGCCGCGCACGCACTGCGCGGCGCCGGGGCCCCGGGCACGAGGCCCTCTTTTTTCGGCATCAATCATTCATTGCTGTACTGTCTGGCACCGTACTGTCTGGCCGGGCGGCAAGGCCGGAGCACGGCAACTCCAAACTCTCAGCCCAGGGAGTCGAGCATGAGCACCAACACCGCAGCACTCGAGAACCGAGACCGTGACGCGCGCGGGGTGGACCATGGCGTGGCAGCGACGGGGGAGGTGGCGAGCTTCACGCGCTACCTGGTGCCGCTGGGCCGCGTGCTCTTCGCGCTCATCTTCGTCAACTCCATCATCGGGCATTTCTCCTCGGGGTCCATCGCCTACGCGGAGCAGGCGGGCGTTCCCCTGGCGACGCTGCTCGTCCCGCTCAGCGGTGTGCTCGCGTTCGCGGGCGGGCTCAGCATCGCATTGGGCTACCGGGCGCGGCTGGGCGCTTGGCTCCTGGTGCTGTTCCTGGTGCCCGTGACGTTGAAGATGCACGCGTTCTGGGCGGTGCCGGACCCGATGATGGCGCAGATGCAGCAGGTGATGTTCTTCAAGAACGTGAGCATGCTGGGCGCCGCGCTGCTGATCGCGCACTTTGGCGCGGGTCCCGTGAGCCTGGACGCCCGAAACCAGGCGAAGCGGAACGGGTAGCAGGAGCCGGCGGCCCCCTGTCGGGGTCGAAGGAGGCACCCACCCGTGAACCGATTCGCGAGCATCGTCCTGGCCATGACCATCCTCGCCGGCTGCGCCGGGCGGCGGGAGCCCGCGGCGGATGCCGCGGGCTCGACCGCTGTGGACATCCACTCCTACGCGCGGCCCGTGGAGGCGCGCGTCACGCACGTGGAGCTCGACCTCACCGCCGACTTCGAGGCCCGGCGCCTCGCGGGCACCGCGACGCTGGACATCGCCCGCGAGGCGGGCGCGGACAGCGTCGTCCTCGATGTGAAGACGTTGGAGATCGAGGCGGTGACGACGCCGGACGGTCACCCTTTGCCGTACGCGTTCGGCCCGGAGGACCCGATCCTCGGCCGCGCGCTGGCGGTGAAGTTGCCGGACGGCGTGGACCGCATCGTGATCCGCTACGCGACGTCGCCGGACGCGGCGGCCGTGCAGTGGCTCGAGCCGGCGCAGACGGCGGGCAAGCGGCGGCCGTTCCTGTTCACGCAGGGTCAGGCGATCCTCACGCGCACCTGGATCCCGACGCAGGACAGCCCGGGCATCCGGCAGACCTACTCCGCGCGCATCGTGGTGCCTGAAGGGCTGCGCGCGGTCATGAGCGCGGAGATGCTGACGCCGGACGGCGAGCCGGTCGAGGGCCGGCGGGGCGTGCGCGCCTACCGGTTCCGGATGAGCGAGCCGATCCCGCCGTACCTGATCGCGCTGGCCATCGGCGAGCTGGAGTTCCGCGAGGTCGGGCCGCGCACGGGCGTGTACGCCGAGCCGCCGGCGATCGAGGCGGCGGCGGCCGAGTTCGCCGAGCTGGAAGAGATGCTGGCCGCGGCGGAGCGGCTGTACGGCCCGTACCGCTGGGGCCGGTACGACGTGCTCGTCCTGCCTCCGTCGTTCCCGTTCGGCGGGATGGAGAACCCCCGCCTCACCTTCGCCACCCCCACGGTCCTCGCCGGCGACCGGTCGCTGGTCTCGCTGGTCGCCCACGAGCTCGCGCACTCCTGGTCCGGCAACCTCGTCACCAACGCGACGTGGAGCGACTTCTGGCTGAACGAGGGCTTCACGTCGTACATCGAGAACCGGATCATGGAGGAGCTGCGCGGCCCCGAGTACGCGGCGATGCTGCGCGTGATCGCGCGGCAGGACCTGCTCGCCGCGTTCGAGGAGTTGGGCGGCCCGGATGCGCCCGACACGCGCCTGCACATCGACCTCGCGGGCCGCGACCCGGACGATGGCATGACCTCCGTGCCGTACGACAAGGGCGCGGCGTTCCTGCGCACGATCGAGCTGGCCGCCGGGCGCGAGCGGTTCGACGCGTTCCTGCGCGACTACTTCGACCGCCACGCCTTCCAGCCCATGACCACGGAAGGGTTCCTGCGCGAGCTGAACCAGAACCTGATCCGCGGCGACGAGGCGCTGGCCGCGGCGATCCGGGCGGAGGAGTGGGTCTACGGGACGGGGCTGCCGTCGAATGCGCCCGAGGAGAGGTCCGAGGCGTTCGCGAAGGTGGACGCGCAGGTGCAGGCGTTCCACGATGGCGCGCCCATCTCGTCCCTACAGACGGACGGCTGGTCCACGCACGAATGGCTGCACTTCCTGCGCGGGCTGGACGGGACGTACGACGCGGAGCGGCTGCGCGCCCTGGACGCACGGTTCCGGCTCACGCAGACCGGCAACAGCGAGATCCTGTTCGAGTGGCTGCGCATCGCGATCCGCAACCGCTACGAGCCCGCGCTCCCCGCGCTGGACCGGTTCCTCGTCTCGCAGGGCCGGCGCAAGTTCCTGCGTCCGCTCTACGCGGACCTCATTGCGACCGATTGGGGTCGGCCGATCGCGGAGGACATCTACCGCCGCGCGCGGCCGGGCTACCACGCGGTCTCGCGCGCCACGATCGACGAGCTGCTGGGGGTGCGGGGGTAAAGACGCCGCACGCGCCATGGCGATGCGGGTTCGCGGGCTGCCGGTTCGTTCCCGGCAGCCCGCTTCGCATCTCAGCGCGAGAAGGGTCGGAGTTCGAGCGCCACCGAGAGGCGAGGATAGAAGCTCCAGCCAGGGTGGCGGAGCGAGTAGGCCGACCCTTCGAGGCCGGCTTCGCGGAAGGTCACGGCGTCGACGCTCGCCTCCGCAACGACGCGCAGCAGCGAGCGTGTTCCGAGTGGCTCGAGACCGAAGCCGAGTCGCACGCCGTCGCCGAGTGCAGAGACGTTGCCGGCAGGGTCGGGGCCGGAGCCCCCCACGACTTCGGTCGGGAACTGCCCCGGCTCGAAGTCGATGCCGCCGTAGGCCTGCCTCACGTAGCCCGCCGTGATCCTCGAGGCGAAGCGCCCTCCGACGGTGAGCCGCGTGCGCCAGTGGAGCAGCGCCGCGAAAGCGAGCCCGCCGCCCGTCTGATCGCCAGGATCGAATTCGCTGAGCTCGCCGGTGAACGTGACGCCGAGCCGGCCGAAGTCGTACCCCAACCGCACGCCCAGTCCCTCGATGAGGCCGACGGAGCCGATCCTGTCCCAGATGCGGGCGACGTCGCCGCCGAAGAACGGCCGCCCCCACGTGAGCTCGACGCCCAGTCGCGGCCCACGCGGGCCGGAAGGCGCTTGCGCCGACGCGTTCGCTCCCGGCGCTGCGCGCTGCGTCGAACCGCTGTCGTCCGGGGCCTGCGCCGCCGCGCTCGCGGTGCCCGCGAAGCCAGCGCTCATGGCCAGCAAGCAGGCGAGGAGCCGCGCAGCGCCCCCCGCTGCGGCGCGCATCCCGGGCCTGGACTCTTGGCAAAGGAAGGGATGCCGGTCGCTCGCGTTCGTGATCTGCTGCCTCATGGGATCGCCTCCCGCGTTGGTGATCCGAGTCCCCCGGCGTCGCCATCCACCCGAGATCAGCCCTCCATACGCCGCAGCTCGCCACAGTATTATGGGCGTTCGGAAAGCCCGGTTCCCCGCCCTGCTGGTGACCCTTCCCGCTATCGCAACGCCCCGCTCGCCCGCCGATCGTGGTGGGCATGAGCGAAGCGAGCGTCGCCGAGCGTCCGTCGCCCGACGTGCTCTATGAGCGCGCCCGCGCCGAGCTGCGCCGCCTGTTCGGCTACCCGGACTTCCGCGGCGTGCAGCCGGAGGCGATCCGCGCGGTGCTCTCGGGCCGTGACGTGCTGGTCCTCATGCCCACCGGCGGCGGGAAGAGTCTCTGCTACCAGATCCCCGCGCTCGTGCTGCCCGGGCTCACGATCGTGGTGAGCCCTCTCATCTCGCTCATGAAGGACCAGGTCGACGCGCTCCAGCGGCGTGGCGTGCCGGCCGCGTACATCAACTCGACGCTCGGACCCGCCGAGGTGGAAGAGCGGCTCGAGCGCTGCGCCCGCGGCGAGACCAAGCTGCTCTACGTGGCGCCGGAGCGCTTCGGCAGCGTGGATTTCCGGCGCCGCATGGAGGGCTTCCGCATCAGCCTGTTCGCGGTGGACGAATCGCACTGCATCAGCGAGTGGGGCCACGACTTCAGACCGTCCTACTTGCGGCTGGGCGAGGTGCGCAAGGCGCTCGCGTGCCCGGCCATCGCGCTGACGGCAACGGCCACGCCCGCCGTCCGCGATGACATCCTCACCTACCTCAACCTTCGCCGGCCCCTCATCCTGGCCGGCGGCTTCGACCGCAAGAACCTGTCGTGGCACGTCGTGGCCGCCGAGGACGAGCGGGAAAAGGACCAGCGGCTGCTGGAGCTGCTGCGGCGGCCGCGCGACGGCGTTGCCGTCGTCTACGCGCCGACGCGCAAGAAGGTGGACGCGCTGGCGGACATGCTGAACCGCGCTGGGCTGCGTGCGGCGGGATACCACGGCGGCGTGTCGGCGGAAGACCGCCACCGGCTGCAGGAAGACTTCATGCAGAGCCGCACGCCCATCATCGTCGCGACCAGCGCCTTCGGAATGGGCATCGACAAGCCCGACGTGCGCATCGTGATCCACCACGCCATGCCCGCGACCCTCGAGTCGTACTACCAGGAGGCGGGGCGAGCGGGGCGCGACGGCAAGCCCGCAGAGTGCGTGCTCCTGCACGCCTACCGGGACCGCTTCACGCACGAGTTTCTCATCGACACGCGCCAGCCGCCGGAAGATGTGGTCCGCCGCGTGCTGGCTGTGGTCCTGGAGAGGAGCAGCCCACGGGCGGGGGAACCGGTCTCGCTGTCGCTCCGGGACCTCGCCCGCGCGGCGCAGGTCGACCGCGGGCCCGTCCTCGCCGAGTCCGCGCTCCGCATGCTCGAGCGCGCCGGCGCCCTGCGCATCGAAGACGCGCAACGCGCCGGCGACCCGGACCAGCGCGTTGTCGTGGTGGACGGCGACGTCGACCATCCCCCCTCCGTGGACTGGCGGATGCTCCGCCGCAGCCGCGAACGAGAGTACACCAAGCTCGAATGGATGCAGCGCTACGCGTACACCCGCGGCTGCAGGCGCGGGTTCGTGCTCCGCTACTTCGGCGATCCCGCCGCGATGCGCTACTGCGGCGCATGCGACCGCTGCCTCGCGCCGGATGCAGGGCTCACGGCCGGCGCGCCGCGGCCGCGGCGCAGCTTGTCCCAGCGCGTGAAGGACTCGTTGCGGCGGTGGCGACGCTGAGCCCTTCCGCTTCCAGCGGCGAAGCTCCTCCCTTGCTCGCCGGAGCCGCGTGCGCGCGGGATGATCCCTAGTGGTCCCGGACCACTCGGGGGCGGGATGCGCCCTAGCCGCGTGCGCGCGACGATCAGCTCCGGGCCCACACCGTGCCGGCGACCGGCGGCGCCTGCCGTGCACGGGTGCTGCGCTCGAACGTGTAGAGGAAGCTGGTGAAGCCCAGGTCGTAGTCGGAGATGCCGTTCTGGCCGGTGAGCCGCATCCGCGCATCGTACGCCGAGCGCATCACCGTCGCGACCGGCCCCATCAGCGGCCCGGGCTCCGGCCGGAAGGCGAGGAACTGGCGCGCGAGCTCGGCGCGGAGGCCGGACCGCTCGACCAGCACGCGGAACCGCTCCGGATCGCCGCCGGACAGCACCCGCAGGTCGCGGTGCAGCCGCTCGCACAGCGCGGACTGGACCAGGAGCGGGTCGCCCGATGACGTCAGCGCCAGATACGCCAGCGCCTGCGCCTCGAGTTCCTTGAGATAACCCTTGCGGTGACAGAACTCGTGCGCGATGACGTGCGGCTCGAACACGCCCGTGTCCCGGAACAGCGCGATGTCGCCGGACAGCACGTCGCACGCGCCGACGGCGAACGGGAACAGCACCTGCATGAGCATGAAGCTGCGCACCTCGGTGCTGGTCCGCACGCGCTGCCCGGTGATGCGGGCGATGTACTCGGTCAGGTGCCAGTCCACCAACCGGGCCAGCTCGTTGCGGCGCATCCGGCCGGGTACGTAGCCGTCGTTCACCCGCTCGACCAGCACCCGCACCTCCTGCCGCCGTGCCTCCTCCGGCATCGGCTCGAAGTTGCGGACGTCGGCACCGAACTCACGCAGGAAGTCGATCTTCCGCACGCCCTGGCGCCGGGCCCAGTCCTGGATCGCACTGCCTGCGTACGCGCCGAGCGCGGCGAGCTGGAGCACGCGGCCCGGCAGTGTGGCGCCGAGCAGCAGTCGCGAGACGAGCGGCGCCGCGACAATCACGTCGGTGAGCGAGACCGGCGAGTACGTGGCCTGGTTCGGGATACGGATCTCTTCCAATGCTGCCTCGAGACCGTTTCGTTGCGTACCGTGTTTGCGGGTCGTACACCCGTGCCGGTCTCGGGCTCCGCTCCGGCTTCGCCGGGCACCGCTTCGCCGGGCACCGAGCCTTCGGCTCTGGGCTCCGCGGCGCCCGGCCTCGGCGAAGCCGCCGGAGCCCAGAGCAGCAGTGCCCTACTCCCACATGGTGCACGGCGGCTCGAGCCGCTCGAACCACGCGCGCGCCAGTTCCCGTGCGCTGTGCGGCTGCCAGCGTTCCGTCCTGCCCAGCCAGTCCATCGCCGGCTCGCCGATCGGCGCGCCGGGCGGGATGACCGGCGCCGGCGGCGCGGTGTACGGGCTGGCCGGCCGGTCGAGGAAGCGGCGGATGTCCCGCACCAGCAGCGCGTGGTGCGCCGCTTCCGCGTCCCGCGGGCGCTGGCCGGACGCGAGCGTGCGCGCTTCCGCCAGACGCTCGAGCCGGTCCGTGGCGATCGCGCGGACCTGCGGCATCCGCGCCGTCGCCGCCAGCTCCATGAGCTGCTCGACGACGACGCGCTCGACCGCGCGCCTCAGTTCCGCCTCGTACGGGTTCGTCACCCGCGCCCGCTGCACGCTCGCCAGGAGCTCGTCCAGCACCTCCTCGAGCCCGGGCAGCGACGGCTCCAGCGCGTGCTGCTCGACCAACCGCGCCGCGCGTTGCGGATCCAGCAGGTTGGAGACCGTGTGCTGCGCCGCGACGACGGCAGGGGTGATCACGTCGAACACGGGACCGGTGTAGCGCGGGAACAGCTCGCGGTGCATGCCGTAGCCGGCCGGGCGCGGCGGCAGCTTCTCGATGATGGACGCAGGCAGCGTGAGCTCCTGCGGGCTGAGCGTCGCCAGCAGCGCGCGGAGCGCCCGGCGCTGCTCGTCCGCCGAGGCGCGGACGAACGGCGTACGGCCGTCGCCGCGGAGCGCGTAGACGTAGTGCACGCCGCCGAGCACCGAGGCCGCCGCCTCGACCTGGTAACGGTGATGCAGGTACAGCGGGACGAGGACCTCCTCGAGCGTGGCGAGCGGCGCGTTCCGCTTGATCGCCGTCTCGCCGAACCGGGAGAGCGCCACGCGGCGGATCTCCATCATGCGCTCCAGCTCGGTCGCCGCGTCCGTGCCGTTGGACCACTGGTCCACGCGGGGGTGCGCGGCCAGGTCCTGGTTGGTCATATAGCGGAGGTCGCGCGCCCAGGCCTCGTCGAGGATGCGCTGCAGCTCCGCTTGCTCGTCCGTGCCCGGGGGGAAGTCCTGATAGCCCCAGAGGATCGCGACGCTGTCCCACTCGCCGATCCCGTTCTCGTAGACCTCCGAGTAGTCCAGCGTACCGTCCGGCCGCAGTGTGACCAGCGGGTGCGGGTAGTCCATGACCGAGATGCGGCCGAGCTCGCTGTCGTAGTAGTTGTGCCCCAGCCCGAGGGTGTGCCCCACCTCGTGCGCGGCGAGCTGGCGGATGCGCGCGAGCGCCCACTCGGCCAGCTCGGGCGGCGTCTCATCGCCTTCACGGTAGGGCGCGAGCAGACCCTCGGCGATCAGGTAGTCCTGGCGCACGCGCAGCGAGCCGAGCGTGACCACGCCCTTGATGATCTCGCCCGTACGCGGGTCGACCACCGAGGAGCCGTAGCTCCACCCGCGCGTCGAGCGGTGCACCCAGTTGATCACGTTGTAGCGGATGTCGTGGGGGCTGACGCTGTCGGGCAGGAGCTCGACGCGGAACGCGTTCCGGTAGCCCGCCGCCTCGAACGCCTGGTTCCACCAGCGCGCGCCTTCGAGCACCGCGGTGCGGATCGGCTCGGGGATGCCGGGATCCACGTAGTAGACGATCGGCTCGACGGGGTCGCTCACGGGCGCCGTCGGGTCCCGCTTCTTCAGCCGGTGGCGGCGGATGAAGCGCTTGGTCATCGGCTCGCCCAGCGGCGCCGAGTAGTCCTCCCACGCGATCGGGAAGTAGCCGGAGCGCGGGTCGTACAGGCGCGGCTCGTAGCCGTCGTCGGGCAGCTCGACGAGCGAGTGGTGCACCCGCAGGCTCGCCGCCTCGCCCGTTGCCGCGACCGCGCCCACCCCCTCGAAGAACTGCCCGCCACCGAACCCGCCGCCGCCGCTCCCGCCCCCCGGCTGCGCGACGAAGGTCAGCTCGACCTCCATCTCGGTGTTCTTCGGGAAGTTCATCGTCATGGGCAGGTAAATGGCGCTGCGGCTCGTGTCGAGGCGATAGGAACCGGGACGGAGCCGCGGCGCGATGTCGATCGCGTCGCGGAGGAGGAAGTCTGTCGCGTCCACGAGGATGCGCTCGCCGGTCTGCGCCGCGACGGTGAAGCCCCAGAGCACCGAGCGCGCGAACGCGTCCCGCACCGCTCGCACCTCCGCCGGGTTGGTGCTGCTGGAGCGGAACCGGTAGTTCGGCTGCACCAGGAGCACTTTCGGCCCGACCCGCTCGAACACGACGATGCGCGAGCCCTGGAGCGCGCCGCGATCCAGCCCGATGTCGTTCGAGCCGAGGCCCGAGCCCAGACCCGTGATGTAGAGCACCTCGGCGTTCAACCGGCCGGCCGGGATCTCGAGCCACAGCTTGCCCGCGGCCTCGTCCCAGTACAGCGGGAAGAAGCCGTCCAGCTTGCGCATCCCGGCCGTGCGCTGCTCGATGGTGGGCAGGGCGATCTGGGCCTGCGGCCCGCCGCGGCCGCTCTGGGCCGCGAGTGCCGGGGCAGAAGCGAGCGGCGTGAGCACGACCGCCGCCGCGAGAACGACCGCTCGGACTGCCGAACGCGGCGACCGGCAGACGGCCGGCCGCGGCGCCGCAAACGCGTTCTGTGCGCCGGACATGGAGACCTCCAGCAATCGCCTTCCGCTGCGTGTGGAAACGGCGCGAAGTCTAGGAGCAGGGTCGGGCGTGCGCAAACCGGGCCGCCGACCGCCGCTTCCGCGGCCCGCGCCCCGCAGATTAGATTCTCGCGCACTGTTCCACTGCAACGGGATCCCGACGATGGAGCTCTCGTTCCTGGGCGCGGCCGGCACCGTGACCGGCTCACGCTACCTGGTCACGACGCCGCAGCGCACCGTGCTCGTGGACTGCGGCCTGTTCCAAGGGCTCAAGCAACTGCGCCTGCGGAACTGGGCGCGGTTCCCCGTCCCGCCGAGCACGATCGACGCCGTCGTGCTCACCCACGCCCACCTCGACCACAGCGGCTACCTCCCGGTGCTCGTGCGCGACGGCTTCGAGGGGCCGATCTACTGCACCGCCGCGACCGCCGACCTCTGCCGCATCTTGCTGCCCGACAGCGGCCGCATCCACGAGGAGGACGCCGCGTACGCGAACCGCAAGGGGTTCTCCAAGCACCGCCCCGCACTGCCGCTGTACACGGCGGAAGACGCCGAGCGCGCCCTCGGGCGTTTCGTGCCCGTTCCCCACGACGTCGTCCACGACCTCGGCGGCGGGCTCGCTTTCCGATACCTCACCGCAGGCCACATCCTCGGCGCGTGCATGGTCGAGCTGCGCGGCCCGGACACCAGCATCCTGTTCTCCGGCGACATCGGCCGCCCGCACGACCCGATCCTGCCCCCGCCCACGCCGCCTCCCGATGCGGATCACCTCGTCGTCGAGTCCACCTACGGCGACCGTGTGCACGACCGCACCGACCCGGCGGACGTGCTGGCCGAGGCGATCGCCCGCACCACGGCGCGCGGCGGCATCGTCATCATCCCCGCGTTCGCCGTGGGCCGGACGCAGACCGTGCTCTACCACATCAACCGCTTGCGCGCCGCGGGACGGATCCCCGAGGTGCCGGTGTTCCTGGACAGCCCGATGGCCGCCAACGCCACGCGCCTCCTGCACGCGCACGTGGGCGAGCACCGGCTCACCCCGGCACAGTGCGTCGCGGTGTGCAGCACGGCGAAGATCGTCAACAGCGTCGAGGAGTCGAAAGAGCTGAGCCGCAGGACGGAGCCCGCGGTCATCATCTCGGCGAGCGGCATGGCGACCGGCGGCCGGGTGCTGCACCACCTCAAGGCGTTCGCGCCCGATCCGCGCAACACCATCCTGCTCACGGGCTACCAGGCCGCCGGGACCCGCGGCGCGAGCATCGCCGCCGGCGCGGAGTCGGTGAAGATCCACGGCGAGTACGTGCCCGTGCGCGCCGAGGTCGTCATGATCCACGGCCTCTCCGCGCACGCGGACCGCGACGAGATCCTGGCGTGGCTCGCCAGCGTGCGCACGCCGCCGCGCCGCGTCTTCGTCACCCACGGCGAGCCCGTGCCCGCGGACGCGCTCCGGCACAGCATCGAGGAGCGCTTCGGCTGGGAGGTGACGGTGCCCGAGCACCTCGAGCGCGTCGCGCTGACCGCCCCCCGGGTGGCCGCGTCCTGACACCCACGATGCCACGAGCGCCGCGCTGACCGGGAAGACTCCCGCTGCCCAGTCAACGCGGCGCTCGGGTCGGGTTCAGCGGACGCACGCCTCCGCGACCGGCGCCCGGCCGCTCCAGCCGCGGTCGGCTTCAGTCGCCGGGCCGCTCCACCAGCTCGAGCTGCGCCTCGCCTTCCTGCTGCTGCGCCTCGTCCGCAGCGGCGGCCACGCCGCGCTGGAGCAGCACCGGCACCTCCGCGCCGCGCAGCACCTTGTCGGAAACGCTGCCCAACGCGATCCGCGAGAACCCCACCCGGCCGTGCGTGGACATGGCGATCAGGTCGATGTCGTGGGCACGCGCATAGTCCAGGATGCCCTGCGCGGCGTTCGGGTGGATCTCCACCACGGCCTGCACACGCAGCCCCGCATCGCGCATCCGATCCGCCACTCGCGCCAGGTACTCCTCCGACCACCGCTCCACCGCCGCGGGCGCATCGCCCGGCTCCACCAGCACCGTAGCACGCGGCGGCCCGAGCACGAACGGCGGCACGACCACGTGAAGCAGCGTGTACTCGGCATCGCTCAACCGGCCGATCGCCTCCGCGGTGGGCAGCACCGACTCGGCCAGCTTCGAGCCGTCCAGCGGGATCAGGATGCGCCGGAACTCCCGCGGCTGCTCCGCGCCCGCCTCCTTCCGGGGCCGCAGGAACAGCACCGGCACGTTCACCTGCCGGATCAGCGCGTCCGCGACGCTCCCGAGCCACGCGCGGGAGAGGCCGCCCCGCCCGTGCGTCGTCATGACGACGAGGCCGATCTCCTCCTCGTCGGCGTAGCGCGCCAGCTCGGGTGCGATCGGACCATCCAGCAACGCACGCCGCACCACCACACCCGCCGACTCCGCACTGCGGTTGGCCAGATTCGCCAGGTACTGCTCCTCCCGCGTCCGCGCCTCCTCTTCGAGCTCGCCGGTGTACACGGGCAGCCCCTCCGCGTAGGGCGCGGGGCGCACGGGCTGATGCACGTGCACCAGGTGCACGTCCGCACCCATCCGCCGCGCCAGGTCGAGCCCCATCGGGAGCGCCTGCTCGCCGAACGGCGATCCATCCAACGGGATCAGGATCGACTTTCTCATCGTGCCCCCCTTTCGCGTGTTCGTGTCCCCCCGGCCCTCGCGATCACAAGCTAGGCGCACCGCACCGGCTCGTCTGTCGGGCCGCGGAGGAATCGCTGTGGGGGATTTCCTCAGCCCCTCGGCCGCGCACCCCGGCGCCGGGAGCGAGCCTTCCCTGCCACGTGCCTCGATGCGCCGCGAATGTCCGGTGCCAAGCAGGACGACACGCCGCGGAGCGCGTGCCACGCCGTCGGGCGGCTCCGCCACTCGCATCCCGAGGCGGCGGTTTGGGCCGGGACGGCCAGACGGCGCTGCGGGAGCGTCCCGCGTCGGCCCGGACGCCGCCTCGGCCCGCGCCCGGACCGCAGCCCCGCGGCTGCACCGCAGCGCAGCGACTGCGCCTCTCCACTGCGCCATTCGCCCGGAACTCCCACTGGCACAACACGTTGCCGCGACCGGCGGGGCTTGCCCTTCCTTTGCCTGCGCGCAGGCGGCGCAAGCGGGTCGCGTGGGCCCGCAACCAATCGGAGGGGGACATGCGTGCGAGGTGGCTGATCACGTTGATGCTGACATCGACGCTCTCGGCGCGAGGCGTCGCGGCGCAGGAGGCGCCGGCTGCGGCGTCGCTCGAACCGGACTTCGAGGAGTGCACGGCGGCGGCAGCCGAGGGCCGCAAGGACCGGATGGAAGCCGCGGCGGCGCGGCTCGAGGCGGCGGCGTCGGCCATGGAGGCGGAGCGCCCGGCGGACGCGCTGGTGGTGCGGGCGCGCGTGCGGTCCCAGTGCCTGATCCCGTTCGCGCCCTACATGCGCAAGGCCGCGCTCCTCGAGGAGTCCAACGCGCTCCTCGAGCAGGCGCTACAGATCGATCCGCGGCACCTGCTCGCGCGGTTCATGCTGGGGATGAACCACTACCACTCGCCCACGTTCCTCGGCCGCACCGGCGCCGCGGTGCAGGCGCTGGAGCAGCTGCTGGCGGACCACGGCGATCGCGACCACCGCGTCGTCGCCCTCGCGTACCTGTATCTGGGTGAGCTGTACGAGCGGCAGGGGCGGCTCTCGCTGGCGCTGCAGACGTGGCGCCGCGGCGCGGCACGCTTCCCCGACGATCCCGCACTCCGGGAGAAGATCGGGAAACTCGCACTGGAGGCGGACGCGGACAGCATCGCCCCGTCCCGGCCCCCCTCCGCCCCGCCGGAGGACGCGAGGTACACCCTCGCGCCGATCGTCGTCCACGGCAGCACGTATTCCGTCGACGACCCGCGCGCCGCGACGCGGCTGTCGCAGCAGGAGGTCTTCACGCTCCCGGGCGGCACCGCGGACATCTTCCAGACCTTCCAGACCCTACCCGGCGTCACGCGCGTGGCGGGCGACGGCGGTGACCTCTACGTGCGCGGGGGCGATCCTGCGGAGACGCCGATCTACGTGGACGGCGCCCGCCTCTTCCATCCCGGCCGCTTCGAGACGCTGACCGGCTCCATCTTCGGCGTGCTGGACCCCGGCGCCATGCGGGCAGCGCACTTCTCCAGCGGCGGCTTCTCGGCGCGCTACGGCAACGCGCTGTCCGGCGTGGTCGCGCTCGAGACAGACCGCCGGCCGCTGGAGCGCCGCGGCCGGGCCAACCTCAGCATCGCCTCCCTCGGCGGCACGCTGTGGCAGCCGCTCGGCGATCGCGCCGGCTTCTGGGCCACCACCATGCTGACGCACACCGGCCTGCTGCTGAAGACGCACGGCCGCACGGACGAGTACCCGGAGGCGCCGACGTCGCACCAGCTCATGGTCGGCGTCGCAGTCGAGCCGCGCCGCGGCTGGGAGATCAGCGCCAGCGCACTGAGCGAGGCCGACGAAACCGCTGCGCTCGTCTCCGCGACCGGCTACGAGGGCACGTTCACCAGCGATGCCGCGACCCGGCTGGTGACGACGCAGGTCCGCGCCGAGACACCGGACGGCAGGGGGCTCGTGCGCCTGACATTCGGCGCCTCCGAGCGGGAGAGCCGGTTCCGCTTCGGCGTGCTCGCCCGCGACCGCGAGGACCGCGCCCTCGACGCACGCCTCGACGGCGAGCTCCGACGCGAGCGGGTCACGTTCCGCGCCGGGCTCGAGGGTGCGCTGCTGGACGCGTGGACGGACGGCATCATTCCGGCCAGCGATCAGCTCGCCCCCGGTTCGCCCGCCGTGCATCTGGACGGTGAGACGGACCAGGCGCATCACGTGGGCGGCTACACGGAGGTCGAGTGGCGTGCGCTGGACCGGCTCGCGATCGTCGCCGGTCTGCGCGCCGACGAGTTGCCGGGCGAGGACCGGGTGACGTTCGACCCCCGCCTCGCCGCGGCCTACAAGGTCGGCGACTGGACGTTCCGGCTCGGCGGCGGGCTGTTCAGCCAAGGCCGCTGGCGCACGCGCTACGTGCTGCCGGACGGCGGCAGCCCGGCCGGCGTGCCGCGGCGCGCGCAGCACCTCGTCGCCGGCTTCCAGCACGACGGCACACCCGCCCTGCGGGTCGAGGGTTACGTCAAGCGCTATGACGACTACGTCGCCGAAGCGGGCAACGTCGTCACGGGGCCGCCGATCAACGCCGGCTACGCCGCCGGGGTGGACGTGCTGGTGCGCCCGCAGGCCGTCGGCCCCCTCCACGGCTGGCTCACGTACTCCTATCTGAAGGCCGAGCTCGAGCTGGAGGACGGCGTTCGCGTCCCCTCACACTACGACGTGACCCATTCCCTGACCGCGGTCGCGAAGCTGTCGGTCGGCGCGTCCGAGCTCGGCTTCACGGCCCGCTACGCCACGGGCAGGCCCTTCACGCCGATCCTGGGCAGCCAACCGCTGGCACCGGGGCAGCCGCCTGCGCCGATCTACGGCCCACTCCATTCCGGTCGCCACCCGGCCTACTTCCGGCTGGACGGGCGCCTCACACAACTGCTGCCCTTCTTCGGCGGCGGGGTCCTCATCGCGTTCGTCGAGGCGCTCAACCTGCTGGACCGGGACAACGTCACGATGTATACGTACGATGCCGCCTACCAGAACCGGCGGCCGGTCCCGAACTTCTTCGGCGACCGCATCTTCCTGGTCGGAGTGGAGGCCCGGCTGTAGATGGCGGATCCCATCGCCGGCGCCATCGCGTTCTCGGCGCTCGGCGCCAACCTGCTGGCGAAGGGGCTGCTGCTCCTGCTCAACCCCGGCAGCCGCGCCGTGCACTGGTACGTCGCGTTCCTGAGCGCCCTGTCGCTCTGGCTGCTCTCGCTGGGCACGGCTGCCGTCGCCGGCGCGGACGCCGGCCTGCCTGCCACGGGGTTCGCCATCGCGGTCGTGCTCATGCCCGTCCTGTTCCTCGCCAGCGCCATCGCCAGCGACCACGCGCTGCCCGGCCGCGCGCCCTGGCTCGCGGCCGGGATCGGCCTCGCGCTCGCGCCGCTCGCCGTCGCCGCCTTCCACGGGCGGCTGCCCGCCGCCGGCGCCATCTCGCTCGCCTGGCTGGTCGCCGGCTGGGGTGGCGGCACCGTCGTCCACTGGCGCGCGCACCTGCGCCGCCCGTTCCGGGACGAGCGCCACCGCCGCGCCTACCGCCTGGTCCTGGGGCTGCTGCTGCTCGCGCCGCCGACCGTCATCGGCGGCTACCTCCTGGAGTGGGAAGAGTTCTTCACGTACGTGATGCCGCTCGGGACCATCGCCATCCATTTCATCATCTTCCTGGGCGTGGCCCGGCTGCGGTTCTACGACATCGAGGTGCGCGTCGCGCGCAGCGGCGAGATCGCGAGCCGCGCGGGCGAGCTCGAACGGCTGGCGGCGGTGGGCGAACTGGCCGCGTCCGTGGCGCACGAGGTGCGCAACCCGCTGACCGGCATACGCTCCCTCGCCCAGCGCATGGCCGAGGAGCCCCTCGACCCGGAGCGCCTGCGGCGCTACGCGTCCGTCGTCGTCGAGGAAGCCAGCCGCCTGGACCGCATCGTCACGAGCCTCCTCTCCCTCGCCCGCCGAGGCACGCTGGGCGCCTGGTCCGGCGAGCCGACCCGCCTCGCCTCCCTGTTCGACGACCTGCTCCTGCTGACCGCCGCGCGCGCGGCCCGCGCAGGCGTCACTGTGCGCGCCGAGCGGACCACGATCGTCGCTCCCGCGCCGCGGGAGGCGCTGGCCCAAGCGCTGCTCAACCTGCTGCTCAACGCGCTCGCCCACACGCCTCGAGGCGGCACGGTGACTCTGAGCGCGAGCGACGGCGACCGCGTCACCATCTCCGTGCGCGACACCGGCCCCGGCGTCCCGCCCGCCGAGCGCTCGCGCATCTTCGAGCCGTTCTACACGGCCAGCGTGGACGGCACGGGGCTCGGCCTGAGCGTGGTCCGGCGCATCGCCCGCGAGCTGGATTGGGAGCTGGAGGTCGACGACGCGCCGGGCGGCGGCGCCGAGTTCAGGATCCGGCTGCCGGCGGCGCCGGCACCGCGCGGCCCGGACGCGCGGGCAGCGCTGCGCGAGCGAGCGTCCCGCGGCCTGGCCAGTGACCGGCCCCGCGCCGCGAGTCCAATGGGGGCGTCGTCGCCATGAACGTCCTCGTCGTCGACGACGAACCCGCAGTCCGCTTCTCGCTCGTCGAGCTGCTCGAGGCGGCCGGACACACCGTGCGCGCCGTGGAGCACGGGCCCGCCGCCCTCGAGGCGCTCGCCGAGGAGCCTGCGGACCTCGTGCTCTCCGACCTGCGCATGCCCGCCCTCGACGGCCTGGCGCTCATGGCCGAGGTGCGCGCGCGCCACCCCGCCACCGTCTTCGTGCTGATGACGGCGTACGGCGACGAACGCACCGCCGTCGCCGCCCTCAAGGAGGGCGCGTACGATTACCTGCCCAAGCCGTTCGACAACGAGGAGGTCCGCTCCCTCGTCCGGCGCGTGCACGAGATGCTCGCGCTGCGGGCGGAGAACGAGCGTCTGCGCGCGGAGCTGGCGGACCGGCGCGGCCCGCTCATCGGCGGGTCGCCGGCGATGCGCGCGATCTACGAGATCATCGACCGCGCCGGCCCCACCGACGCGGTGGTCCTGATCACCGGCGAGAGCGGCACCGGCAAGGAGCTGGTGGCGCGCGCGATCCACGAGGCGAGCCGCCGCCGGGACGGCCGCTTCGTCGCCCTCAACTGCGGCGCGCTCCCGCCGGAGCTGGTGGAGAGCGAGCTGTTCGGCCACGCCAGGGGCGCGTTCACCGGCGCCGACCGCGACCGCGAGGGCCTCTTCGAGGCGGCCAGCGGCGGCACCCTCTTCCTCGACGAGATCGGCGATCTCGCCCTGCCGGCGCAGGCGAAACTCCTGCGGGCCCTCGAGGACCGCGCCGTCCGCCGCCTTGGCGAGAACCGGACCCGCCCGGTGGACGTGCGCCTCATCGCCGCGACGAACCGGCCGCTCGAGCGCATGGTCCAGGACGGCACGTTCCGCGAGGACCTGCTCTACCGACTCCGCGTCATCCAGATCGACATCCCGCCGCTGCGCGAACGTCGCGAAGACATCGTGCCGATCGCCATCCACTTCATCCACGAGCTCGCCGCGCGACACGGCCGCAGGGTCGAAGACCTCGCGCCTGATGCGCGCCGCGCGCTGCTCGCCTACGACTGGCCCGGCAACGTCCGCGAGCTGCGGAACGCCATCGAGCGCGCCGTCGTGCTGGCGAACGGGCCTGCGCTCACTGCCGCGGACCTGCCCGCCAGCGTGACCGGCTCCGCCGCGCCGCTCCGCCCTGCCGAGGCGGCGCTCGCTGGCCTCTCCTACCGCGATGCGCTCGCCCGCGCCCGCCGCGACTTCGACCGCGCGTTCCTCTCCGCGGCCCTCGAGCGCCACGGCGGCAACATCACCCGCGCCGCCGAGGAGCTGGGGCTACACCGGCAGAGCCTTCAGAAGCTGTTGAAGAAGGCGGGGTTGTAAGGGCGGAAGAGCCGCCCGGCGCTCTTTGTGATTGCCGATCGCGAGCCGGATCGCCGGCCCGCCGCGCGGCTCGCGCAGCCGGTTCAGCCGCGCCATCGCCTCCTGCATCTCCAGCGCGGCCCTCACCGCGCGCGCAGGCGCGTCGGGCTGTGCAACGGGCGCCCCGAACACGGTCCTTAATCGAGCCGGTCTGCGCAGGGGTAAGCACCGGCGCTGCACTCGTGAGGGCGAGGGCGGCGAGGAGGGGCGTCAGCGTGCCGCGATCGATGGAGAGGAGCGGCACGCGCGCACCCATGCGAACGTGGAACGGGAAGAGCGGCCAACGGGCGAGAACGCGGCAGGTCCGGCGAACGGCGCCGCCACGGCCAGGCTCGGTCCCGGCGGGCGTGCTTCCGCTCCGCTGGGATACGACCACGTCCGGGAACGAAACGCCCCGGCCGCGCGAGGCGCTTCTCAACCGGGTCACGCGCAGACTGCCCCGGCGACTGATCAGGACGTGCACGCCCTACGGCGCATCAACGGCTCCGCTGCCTCGGCAGCGCACCTTCGCCCCCGCCCTCGCCCCGGCCCGCAGAGCCCCCTACATTTCCGCCCCATGCACCAGGCCCGCTTCGCCACCGCCGCCATGGGCACGCGCTTCGAGCTCGTGCTCTTCTCCGAGGAGCCCGCGCAGCATCGCGCCGCGGCCGAGGCCGCCATCGAGGAGATCGAGGCGGCCCATCGGCGCTACACCCGCTTCGCCTCGGACAGCCTGGTCTCGCACATCAACCGCACGGCCGCGCACACGCCCGTCCGCCTCGACGCGGACACGTTCGCGATGTTCGAGGACGCGCTGCGCGTCGAGCTCGACTCCTGCGGCGCGTTCAGCATCACAACGACAACTCCCTTGCCCCTGCCCTGGCCCCGGCCCGGCTTCGTCCTGAATCCCGAGGATCGCTCCGTAACGCTGCTCCACGACGAGGCGAAGATCGACCTGGGCGCCATCGCCAAGGGCCACGCGCTCGACCTCGCCGCCGCGCTGCTGCGAGAGCATGGTGTGACCTGTGCGCTGCTGCACGGCGGCACGAGCAGCGTCGTCGCCATCGGCGCGCCGCCAGGTGAGGACGGCTGGCGCATCGCGCTGGGACCGGAGTCCGGTGCGCCGACCATCACGCTCCGCGACGCCGCGCTCGGTGTCTCCGCGACGACCGAGCGCCCGCACATCGTTGACCCGCGCACCGGCGCCCCCGCACCGCCCAACCGCCGCGCCGCCGTGATCGGGCCGAGCGCGCGGCTCGCGGATGCCTGGGCCACCGCGCTCGTCGTCCTGGGCGAGCGGCCGCCTGCGCTCGGGCCTGAGTGGATGACTTTCATCGATGACCTCGGCGGGGCGCACGCAGAAAGCGCTCGAGAATCACACGCAGGCGCGGAGGTTCTTGCCCACGCAGAGATGCGGAGATCGCGGAGTGCGTTGCCGGGCCGGGCGGCGTCCTTCGTGAGTTCGAGCACTCCTCGCCCGGGTCGACATCCATGATGAACGTGGTTTCTCCCGGTGGGATCTTCGCTCGTCCCGCCGCGAATGGTGCCGGGCGAGGCCGGCTTCACCCCGCGAACCCTGATTCGCCCGGGGCAAGCCATCACATCACAGGAGCCCTGAATACGCCACGCGGTCTCCGCAGCGCCGGAGGACAGCCCCTCTGCGCCCTCACGACCTCCGCGTCCTCCGCGTCTCTGTGTGAGCCCCTTTCTCAACATCTCCCCTTGAGCAAGAGCAGCCGAGATCCCGAACACCTCGTGTAGTCATGACTGACCGACGCACCTTCATTGCCCAGACCGCCGGCGCCCTCGCCGCCGTCGCCATTGCCCCCGAGATCGCCTTCGCGGCGCCGCGCAGGCGCGGCCAGGCCAAGAAGCTCGCCGTCATCGGCATCGGGCGGCAGGGCCGCGCGATCCTCGACGAGCTCCGCAAGCTCGACGCGGTCGAGGTCGCGGCTGTTTGCGACGTCGTCCCCACCCGCGTGCGAGCCGGCCTCGAGCGCGCCGCCGGCGCCGCTGCCTTCGACGACCACCGCAAGCTCCTGGACGAACGCCCCGACATCGAGGGCATCATCGTCGCCACGCCGACGCATTTGCACCGGGAGATCGTGGAGGATGCCCTCGCGGCCGGCCGCCACGTCTACTGCGAGGCGCCGCTTGCCTCGACGGAGGAGGACGCGCGCGCGATCGCCGCGGCCGCAGCCGCGTCTGGCCGCGTCTTCCGGCCCGGGCTGCTCGCGCGCTCGAATCCGATCTACCGGCGCACGCTGCTCCTCGTCCGGAGCGATTCGATACGAGACGTCGTCTCCCTCTACGCGCAGCACCACCGCAAGACGAGCTGGCGCGTCCCAGCGCCGGACCGCGCGCTCGAGCGCGCCTTCAACTGGCGGCTGGACCCGGACGTCTCGATCGGGCTCGCGGGCGAGCTCGCCTCGCACCAGATCGACGTCTTCACCTTCCTGCGCGGGCGCCCACCCGTCCGCGTCGAGGGCACGGGCTCGATCCGCTTGCACCGGGACGGCCGCAGCATGCCGGACACGATCCACCTCCGCGTGCACTGGGACGACGGCGTCATCCTGACCTATCAGGCGACGCTCGCGAACTCGTACGGCGGCGAGTACGAGGTACTCTACGGCACGCACGGCGCCGTCCGGCTCGCCGGCACGCATGGCTGGTTCTTCAAGGAGACGGATGCGCCTACGCAGGGCTGGGAGGTGTACGCCGCGCGTCAGCAGTTCCACGGCGAAGAAGGCATCGTCCTCGTCGCCGACGCCACACGCCTCGCCGCGCAGGGGCGGCTCCAGGAAGGCGCCGGGCTCGAGCACCCGCCGCTCTACTACGCGCTCGCCGACTTCGTCCGCAGCATCGTGGAAGGCGAAGCGCCGGCCGCCACGGCCGAGGATGGCCTGCGCGCGACGCTCGTCGGCATCGCGGCGCACCGGGCGGTGATGCAGGGTGGTGTGGTGGAGGTGAGCGCGCCGGCGTGATGGTGGGGCCGCTGCGCGCCGCGCAAGCGGCCAGAACGCTTTGATGCCCGGTGCGGCCGCGGTGCGTGAGCTACCGGCGGAAGGTCACCACATCGCCCTCCCGCTCGTGCCGTATACCGAGCGAGAGGGCGATCAGGTTCAGGATATCGGCGATCGGCTCTGGCCCGAACGACGCCGTCAGCGGCAACGCCGCGAGCTCCGGGTCGGCTACCCGCACGTCGACGTTGTACCAGCGCCCGAGCTGCGCCGCGGCTTCGCCCAGCGGTGTGTCCCTGAAGACGAGTCGCCCCTCGGCGAACGCCAGGTAATCGGCGGCATCGACATCGCGCTCGACCCGGACCTCGCCGGACTGACCCACACGCGCGAGCTGGCCGGGCTCGAGTCGGTACGCCACTTCCGGCCGATCCGGTGCCGCCGTTTTCACCTCGACCAACCCTTCGGCCACCACTACGGTGACCGACGTGTCAGCGGGGTAGGCCCGCACGCCGAACACCGTGCCCAGGTCCTCGGCGACGACTCCCGCCGCATGCACGCGGAACGGCCGCCGCACATCGTGCTCGACATCGAAACGCGCTTCGCCCTCGAGGTACACCTCGCGCGCCCCCCGGCCGTAGTCCTCCGGCACCCGCAGCCGGCTGTCCACGCTGAGGACGACGCTCGTGCCGTCCGGGAGCCGCACCCGCGCATGCTGTGCCCGCCGGGTGGTGTATTCGTGCATCGCGACTTCGCGCGGAGCCTGCTCGGACTCTCGCGTCACGATCGCCCTGATGGCCACACCGCCGATCACGAGTGCGGCGATGGCGGCCGCACGCAGTAAGCCGGACGAGAAGGACCGCCGAGAAGCGGCTGGCGCAGGCTGAGTCCGGAACCGCCGCGCCTCACGCCGCCGGCATACCTCCTCCCAGGCGGCGTCCGGGTCCCAGACGACCTCCGTGTCACGTGCCAGCCCCCAAACCTCCTCCAGTGCCTCGAGGAGGTCTGCGTGCGCCGGGTCGGCCGCTGCCCAGGCCCGCACCCCCGCCGCCTCCTCCGGCGAACTGCGACCGGCCACGAAGCGGGCGAGCTTGGCGCCCTGTGCTTCGTCGATCTGATCGATGAGATCCCGTCCGCGCCCCATAGTCGTCGTCCGTAGGATTTCTTCGGAACAACCCCTCAGGTGTCCTGGACCCTTACACGGCTGCTCGGGAACACCCGGTTCGGGCGAGATCTAGCCCACCAAGTGGCTGCCCAGGCGGGCGAGAGCGGCAAGGGTGAGGACGAGGCCGAGATATGGGGCGAGACTCTTGCGAAGCGACTTGAGCGCGCGCCACATCTGCGTTTCCACCGTCTTGACCGAGATCCCCAGAACCTCCGCGATCTCCGCGTACGACAGGTACTTCTCCCGACTCAACAAGAAAATCTGGCGGCACCGGTCGGGCAACGCGTCGATGGCGCGGCGGATCGCTTCCGCCATCTCGCGCGTCCTCAGCCGCTCATCCGCTTGCGGGCCCGTGGGCAACGGCGCACTCGCCACTCGCTCCGCCCAACGCGCCACCACGCGGCGGTGGCGTAGGTGCTTGAGGGCACGGTTCCGGGCCGCAGTATACAGGTAAGCGGTGGTCAGGAGCGGGACGTCGCCCGCATCGCAGCGCTCCCAGAGGTGCACGAAGAGATCCTGTACCAGGTCACTCGCCGTCTCGGGTGAGCGCACGTAGCAGTTCACGAAGTCGCAAAGCCGGCTGTAATGTGCCCGGAACAGGGCTTCGATGGATGCGGCATCGCATCCGGTTGGCGCGTCGTCGCGGTCGGTCATGGGGCCGGGGGATCACAGTCGGGATTGGATCCCAACAGTACGGCGCTTCGACCGGCCTCGCAACCGGCGGGGCTTCCACTGGCCGTCGCGCCTCAGCGCACGACGGTCTCGTCGTCGGGTACGACTGGACCTGGGGGCTCGAGCGAACTGCCTGTGGAACAGCACCACGTTCCGCTCTTGCCGCACGCGCAGTCCGAGCGAGAGGCCGATCAGGTCAGGAGTCTGCGCAACCGGCTCCTGCTGGTAAGAGGCCGTGAGCGGCAGTGTGGTAATGGAAGCGTCCGCCAGCCGACGCGTCGCCCCCTCGCCGGATCTGCACCGCGCCGTTCGTCTCCACACGGGCGACATCCCCCGCCCCGAGACGGTGCCCCGCTCCCGACGGATGGGATGGTGCCCTGACCTCTACCAGCCCCTCCGCAACGATGACGCTCGCCGCCGACTCGCCAGCTCAGCTCCGTACTCCGAACACGGTCCCCACCATGTCCCCCGCGTACACACGGAATCGCGACCTCGCGCGGCTCTGCCCCACGCTTCTTGGACGACAGCGCCCCAAGGCCCGCCAAACGCGAGAACCACAAGCGCAGCCGCGCGCAGCACGCGAGCGACCTGTAGCCGCGGCCGCACGCGCCTCCCGCCCTCGCGCTGTGAGGCTTCGCAACGACGCCGCACCTCGTGTCACGTCGCATCCACGTCCCGCACCTGCTGCATCCGTCCCGCCAGTCCCCACGCCCGCTCCAACGCTTCGACCCATCCCAGACGCGCCGGGTTGGCCGCCAACCAGGCCCAAACCTCTGCCTCCTCCTCCGCAGTACAGCGCCCGACCACGTATCGCGCGAGCGGGATACCGCGCGCCGTCGATCGTCTCGAGCCGATCCGTGAACTCGCGTTCGATCGCGTTGCCTCGCAGCCGCCCCGTTCACCTCCTCGACCAGAACCGTCCCTTACACCGGCACGCCCGAGCGCTTCACGGCGCCCATGACTACAGCAGAAGGTGCCTGCCCCAACCGAAGAGATGGAGCAGAGCGACCGCGAGGTACGGCGCCAGACTCCGCCGTAGCGCCTTCAACGCACGCCACATCTGCGTCTCAACCGTCTTGACCGAGATGTCCAGCGCCTTTGCGATCGCGGCGTATGAGAGTTGTGATTCGCGGCTTAGCAGGAAGATCTCGCGGCAACGCTCCGGCAGATCGTCGATCGCACGTCGCACTGCTTCCGCGACCTCCCGCGCCCTCACCCGTTCATCGGCCTGCTGCCCGGTCGGCACAGGCGCCCGCGCCGCTTCCTCCGCCCAGCGCGCGACGACACGCCGGTGGCGGAGGTACTTCAGCGCGCGGTTGCGAGCCGCCGTGTACAGGTACGCCGTCGTCAATGGAGGAAGATCGCCTGCATCGCAGCGCTCCCACAGATGGACGAACAGATCCTGCACCAGGTCGCTCGCCACTTCCGGTGAGCGCACGTAGGTGTCAACAAAGCCGCAAAGCCGCGTGTAATGGGCGCGGAACAGGGCCTCGATGACTCCGGAATCCGCCTCGCCCTGCGCTGCGTCACGGTCGGCCATCGCGCTGCAGTCGAAAGGCGCCGCCCGCGACACGACGCGGCCGCTGACCGTCCGACCGGCCATCCGGCCCAGCGCCTGCGTCGCACCCCCGTGACCCGCAGGCGCTGTACGCCCCCCGGCCAGTACGACGCTCAGCCCCGCCTCACCCACCTCCCACACTCCTCGTGACGGTGGTGACCATGGCCTCGCCTCGCGTTCGTAAGTGTCCGCGGAACACGATCTTCGCCGCAGAGCGGGTGGATTCTGCGCCCGCATGCGGCCGGCGGCTGCCCCGTCGACCACACCGCTCGTGCACCGCTGGGAAAACACTGGCTTTGCCAATGAACCCCTGACCGGCCATCAGACCCTTACAGGCCGTGACGAGGCCGAGACGCCCACGACTGGACTCGGTCTCCTGTCGGTCGGTGCGTCCTGCGCTTTGACGGGGGGAGAACAAGAAAGGGCGCGCGTGTAACCCT